>CAZBOK010000193.1:0-8868 GCA_964493525.1 uncultured Phycisphaeraceae bacterium
GCCCCGTGTCGCCCGACCTGAACCCGTTCCGCACGATCGCGGCGCCGCCGAACGCGACCGTGTTCCCCGAGTCGCTCGCGTTCGCCGGCGACGTCGACGGCGACGGGCTCGGCGACCTGATCGCCGGCACCACGAGCTTCAGCGACGGCGAGACGGACGAAGGCGCCGCGTTCGCGTTCCTCGGATTCGTCGAGCCGCCCCAGGCGATCCCGTCGGTCGAGCTCGACGAACCGCAGGCGGCCGCGTCGTTCGGCGCCGCGGTCGCGTCGTCGTGCGACGTGAACGGCGACGGCTTCGCGGACGTCGTGGTGGGGACGTCGAGCTTCGACGCGCCGCTCGCCGACGCGGGGCGCGTGTCGATCTTCGCCGGCGCCGCGGGCGGACCGAGCACGACGGCGACATCGACGCGCGCCGGCACGCAGGCCGACGCGGAGCTCGGTGTCGCGGTGGCGGACGCGGGCGACGTCGACGGCGACGGGTTCTCGGACGTCGTCGCGGGCGCGTGGCTCTGGTCGAACTTCGAAACGAACGAAGGCGCGGCGTTCCTCTGGTCGGGCGGCGTCGGCGGCATCTCGGCGTCGCCGGCGTGGAGCGTCGAGTCGGGCAAGGACGTCGCGGTGTTCGGTCTCTCCGTCGCGGGCGCGGGCGACGTCAACGCGGACGGCTTCTCGGACGTGATCGTCGGTGCGCCGCTCTACGGCAACGGCGAGAGCCAGGAAGGCGCGGCGTTCGTGTACCTCGGCGGGCCGACCGGGCTGGCGACGAGCGCGGCCTGGCACGTCGAAGGACAGACGATCGGCGCGCAGCTCGGCAAGTCGGTCGCGTGCGCGGGCGACGTCGACGCCGACGGATACTCGGACGTCGTCGTCGGCGGACCGAACTTCCAGAACGTCGTCGCCGAGGCCGGGCGCGTGTTCGTCCACCTCGGTGGGCCCGCCGGTCCGGGCGTGATCGCGGCGTGGACGGCGTCCGGATCGCAACCGCTCGGTCATCTCGGGTGGTCCGTCGCGGGCGCGGGCGACGTGAACGGCGACGGCGCGAGCGATGTCCTCGTCGGCGAGCCCGGCTTCACCGCGACGCTCGCGGGCGAGGGCCGCGCGCTCGTGTACCTCGGCGCCGTCGGCGCGCCGCCCGCGACCACGCCGTCGTGGACCGCGGTGGGGGGCTCGGTCGGCGCTTCGTTCGGGTTCGCGGTCGCCGGCGCGGGCGATGCGAACGGCGACGGACTCGCGGACGTCGTCGTCGGGGCCGCGCACTACACGAACGGCGAAGCGAACGAAGGCGCGGCGTTCCTGTATCGCGGCGCGCGCGACGCCACCGGACTCGAGACGCTGCCCGCGTGGCGCAGCGAGTCGGACCAGGCGGACGGATTCCTCGGCGCGGCGGTCGCCGGCGCGGGCGACGTGAACGCCGACGGCGTCGCGGACCTCGTGCTCGGCGCGCTGCGCTACGACTCCGGCTCGGCCGACAGCGGCGCGGTGTTCGTGCACCTCGCGAACTCCGGCCGCGGCTTCGCGATCCGCCCGCGGCAGTCGCGCTCCGACGGCAGCCGTCCGATCGTCCGCGACGGCCGCGCACCGGACGATGGCCTCACCACGACGCTCCTCGCGCGCACGACTTCGGGCCGCTCGCGGGTGAAGCTCGAGTCCGAGGTGACGCGCGCGCTGCCGTTCCAGTCGCGCCACGTCGTCGGGTTCACGCCTGCGTGGACCGACACCGGGCTTCCGGGAGTCGATCTCCCGATCGTCACGTCCGGGCTCGTCGACGCCTCCTATCGCTGGCGCGTCCGGGTGCACGAGCATCCGACGACGATCCCGTATCAGCCCGCCGGTCCGTGGATCACCGCGCCGTGGAACGGAGGATCGGAAGCGGATCTCCGCGTGAAGGCGATCGGCCCGATCCTCGCGCTCGACGATGCTTCCCCGATCGTCCTCACCGCGAAGTTCGGCGACGGTTCGACGCAGGTGGTGCGCGACGTCTCGAACGTCGGCGGCCTGCCGCTCTCGTGGATCGCGACGACCACGCCGGCCGCGCCGTGGGTCATGATCACGCCCGCGTCCGGCGCGGGGCTGAGGCCGATCGACGGCGCGACCGCGGTGTCCATCTCGCTCGACCCCGGCACGCTCGCGCCCGGCCTGCATTCGACGACGATCCGCTTCGCCAACGCGGGCGACGCCGCGAACTTCGTCGACGTGCCGGTGACGCTGAACGTGACGGGCGTCCATTTCGAGCCGGGCGACAAGCTGCGCGCGAACCTCGTCGGCCCCGACGACATCACCGCGGCCGCGTTCGACGCGGTCGAAGGGATGTCGCTGAAGCTCGCCTTCACGCCGGCGACCGGGGCGACGAAGCTCGTGAAGACGCTCGTCAGCGTGCTCGAGCCGGACGGCACGGTGCGCGACGCCTTCCTGATCCAGATCGCGCCGGGCGCGACGGTGAAGAAGAAGGTGAAGGTGAAGAAGAGCGGCACGCACACGCTGTCGTTCGAGAGCATCGACGCCGGCGGCGCGTTCTCGTTGCGCGCGACGCGCGTCCTGCCCGCGGCCGCGAAGGCCTTCACGCAGGTGAAGGATCCGGCCGTCGGCCAGTTGACGGTGACGTTCGAGTCGCTGCTGCTGCCGAACGCCACGCTCGACGCGCGCTTCACGCCGAAGACGTTCTTCAACGGACCGATGACGCTCGCGGTGGAGAAGCCGAACGGCGCGGCGTACGACGTCAGCGGATTCCAGCAGCCGTTCGGCGCGGGCGGGCTCGAGCTGGTCGACGTCCCGATCACGCTCGCCGGCCGCTACACGATCACGATCGGCGGGTTCGGCAGCTCGCTGCAGAAGGTCCGCGGCCGCATCACGCCGAACCAGCCGCCGACCGGAACCAGCACGATCGTCCTGCCGTGACCGCGTGCGCCGCGCGCGTCAGATGCCGAGCGCGTGGAACAGCTTCGCGATCACGAAGCCGCCGACGATGCACACCGGGAAGGTGAAGACCCAGGCGTAGACGATCTTCTTGCCGACGGCCCAGCGCACGGTCTTCAAGCCCTGCGCGGTGCCGACGCCCATCACCGCGCCGGTGATCGAGTGCGTGGTGGAGATCGGGATGCCGACCAGCGTGTTGGAGAGGATCGTCACGGCCGCGGCGGTCTCGGCGGCGAAGCCCTGGTACGGCTTCAGATCCGCGATCTTGCTGCCGAGCGTGCGCATCACCGACCAGCCGCCGACGGCGGAGCCGATGCCCATCGTGAGAGCGCACAGCGCGCGGACCCACCACGGGATCGGCAGGTCGCCCTTCGTGGAGAGGTGCTCGAACCCGCCCGCGACGAGCGCGCCGGAGATCAGCCCCATCGCCTTCTGCGCGTCGCCCGTGCCGTGAGCGAACGCCATCGCGCCGGCCGACACGATCTGCAGCTTGCCGAAGATCGCCGAGGCCGTGCGTTGCCGCATGCGCCGGAACGTCCATGCGATCGTCACGAGGATCAGGAGGCCGAGCACGAAGCCGGCGATCGGCGACGTGAAGATGCCGAACGCGATCTTCTTGATCCCCTCACCCTTGATCGCGGCGGTCCCCGCGTCGGAGACGACGGCGCCGACGATCGCGCCGAGCAACGAGTGGGAGCACGAGATCGGCAGGCCTTTCAACGTGCAGAACGTGATCCACAGCGGAGCCGCGACGACTGCCGCGAGGAACGTCGACTGCGACAGCAGCGCGGGATCGGCGATCTCCTTCCCGATGGTTTTCGCGACCTCGGAGCTGAAGAACGCGCCCGCGGTGTTCAGCACCGCACCGAAGACGATCGCGGTCCACGGCGACATGACGCGCGTCGCGACGACGGTCGCGATCGCGTTTGCCGCGTCGTTCCAGCCGTTCGTCAGGCTGAAGATCAACGCGAAGACGATGACGAGGATGATGACGACGAGCGCGGCGTCCAAGGGCGGGCTCCGCGCTCAGGAGTGACGGATGACGATCGACTCGACGACGTTCGCCACGTCCTCGCAGCGATCCATGGCGCCTTCGAGGTCGGCGTAGATGTCCTTCCACTTGATGATCTCGGCCGTGTCGACGCCGCCCGCGAACAGCGCCGCGAGCCCGTGCCGCTCGATGCGGTCGCCTTCCGACTCGCAGGCGTGGATCTCCATGCACTTGTTCAGGATGAGCTGCGGTTGCTTCAAGTTGCGCAGCATCGGCATCAGCTCGGCGAGCAGCGCCGTCGCCTTCACGATCACCGCCGCGAGCGCCTTCGCGTCCTCGGTCACCTTCGTGATGCGGTAGACGACGAGCCGGTCGGCCGCGGAGTCCATGCGGTCGAGCGAATCGTCCATGCGGCTCACCAGCTCGTGGATCTCGTCGCGATCGAACGGCGTGATGAAGCTGCGATTCAGCTTCTCGATCGCTTCGCGCGTGAGGTGGTCGCCCGTGTGCTCGATGTTGTGGATCTGCGCGCCGCCCGAATCCGGGTCGCGCAGCTCTTGCAGGAGTCGCTCGAGGACCTTCGCGCCTTCGTGCACGTTGGCGGCGGCGCGCTCGAAGAAGTCGAAGAAGCCTTCGTCCTTGGGCAGAAGACCGAACAAGGCGCCCTCCCGGTTCACGACGCGTGTGTGAAGATCGCGTGAACGTAGGGAAGCGCGCGGCGCGGAGCAACGGGAGAGGGAGGTTCCGCGGACGGCCGACGGCGACACGGCGACGAAGGTCGCGGACGACGGCGGTGCGAGGTGGATGGTCGCTTCGGAGTCCGCGGGGCCGAGCGCGACGCCGATGCCGGGCCGACGGTCTCAGTTCAGTTCGATGATGACTTCGCGGATCTCGAGCGGACCCACCGCGATGCTCCAGAGCGTCGTGGGACCGGCGTCGCGGGGCGGAACTCCGCGTCACCCGTTCTTCTTCGGCGCCGGCAGTTCGATGCGCAGCGTCGTCTCGCCGGTCTCTCCGACCGTGACGCGCCGCGCTTCCGCCGGAGGATCGATGCCGATGCGGACGTTGCCGCGCTGGACGTTCGCGCCGACCGACCAAGTTCCGGGCTCGATCGGCGTGATGCGAACCGTGCGCGATCGGTCGGTCTCGACGATGATCGGGTCGTTCGGCATCGACGGGTGGAAGAGGATGACGTGCCACGGGCCGCCGGCGGGCTGCGGCGGCAGCACCACGTCGAGCACGAGGACCGCGTCGCCGCCGCGCGGGCGGCCGACGAACGTCTGCGTCAGCAGTTGCCCGATCGCGAGGTCGACCGAAGCCGGCGTGAGCGCGAGTGGCCGAGTGATCGTCCCGCCACCTTCGATCTCGAAGCGGGCGTTCGCGACGAATGCGACCGCGCCGCTGCGGAGCTGCGACACGTGGAACCGCCCGTCCGCGTCGGTGACGCTCTCGCCGTTTTCGAACTCGCCGAATTTCACGGACGCGAGCGCGACCGTCGCGCCCGCGAGCGGCGCTCCGCGCTCGTCGACGAGGCGGCCGTCGACCGCGCACTCGCGCGTCATCGCGAACGAAAGCTCGCGGATCTCGCCCGCCGCGACGCGCACACCCTCGCGCCGCTCCGACGCGAAGCCCGCGGCCATCACCGTCACGGTGTGATCCACGTCCGCGGGGACGAACTCGCAGAACTTCCCGTTGCCCGTCTCGCGGGCGCCGCTCCTGCTCCCTCCGACGCGCGACACCTCGAGCGTGAACCGCGTCACCGGCGCGCCGCTCGCGGCGTCGGTGACCGTGCCGGCGATCACGCAATTCTGCGCGAGTGGAAGCTCGAGGCCGTGAACGTCGGCTCGAAGCTGGAGCGGCGGCGTCTGATCGTCGCGGACGGATCGGAACGCACCGTCGATCGACGCGACGAGAGAGCAATCGGCGCGCGGCAGGCCCGCGAATTGGAACCGACCGGATGCGTCGCTGAACGTCCGGCGCGGACCGTTCAACCGATAGGCCGCAAGCGCGCGGCTCTCGGGCTCGCCCGCCGGCGACGCGATGTTGTGGATGCTGACGAACGCACCCGGCACCGGCGCGTGCGCGCCGTCGACGACGACCCCATCGATCGAGAAGCCGCGCTCGAGCGCGATTTCGAGGGGAGACTCCGAATCGATGGGCGCGTCATCGACGAACCCCGGCAGATGATCGGGCGCCATCACTCGGAGCTTCGCCGGCCCGTCGAGGCCGGACACCGTGAAGGCTCCGTCGGGTCCGCTCGTCGCGGTGCTCGAGGGTCCCTTGGCAATCGAGGCCGTCACCGTCGCGCTTTCGATCGGCGCGCGCGTCACCGCGTCGCGAACGATGCCGCGCACGGCGCCCCGACCGATGGGCAGCGTCGCGATCGTGATCGGCGGGACCGTGAAATCGACGTCGCCGATCGTGACCTCCGTCGCAGGCGGATCGCGATGCCGCTCCGAGTGCACCGTGACGCAGATCGGAATCCTGCGGGCGAAGTCCGCGGCGCGGAATCGACCGTGGGCGTCGGTCCGGAAGCCGCGCCGCGGCGCCGTCCAGTGGAACCGCCCTTCGGTCATGGCGTCGTCGGTGGGTCGAACGTCCACGAGCGCGCCGGCGACCGGCGCGCCGCTCTCGTCCACGACAGATCCGCTGAGTGCGATCGTGGGCTCGAGGCGAACGACGACCGCATCTTGCGGCGTGCGGGCGCGGCCGTCCGGGATCATGAGCTGGAACGTGGAGCGTCCGGGGGACCGAATGAGAACTCCGCTCTCGCGTCCGGTGGTCGCGACGGGAATCGCGAACAACCCGGCGCCGAGCGCGCGTGCGACTCCCGTGCGCACCGTGATCTCGTCGATCGCGCGGCCCGTGTCCGCGTCGACGATCGATGCGTAGACGACGTCCGTCGCGTTCCCCGCCATCGGCACCAGCTCGATCACGAGTTCCGCGTCGGGCCGCGGCTGGAACGGCGCGCCGACCCATTCGAGGTAGTGTTCCAAGGACGCGGTCGCGAACAGCCCCGAACGATCCGCGACGCACGCAAAGCGGCCGTCGGGTCCGGAGCGATCCGCCTAATCTTGGTTTCCGAAGGTGAGCGATACTCCCGCGAGCGGCTCCTTCGTCGCGGCATCGACCACGCGGCCGTGGATCGGCACGCCCTCCCGCATCACGACGTCGAGGCGCGCGGGGGCGGTCACGCTGTAGATCTGCGACGACAGATGCAGGCGCTCATGGAACGAGAGCACGTTCGGAATGAACGGCGTGACCGGCGGGACGGAGAACGCGCCGGCGGCATCGGTCGTGCCCGCGTCGTGCCATGCGGTCTCCTCGCTGCTGCGAATCTCGATCGTCGCCCCGGCGATCGGTCTCCCGAGCGGGTCGTGTACGAATCCCGTGATCGTGTCTGCAGGACGCGACGCCGGCGTCGCGTCCGCGGTGTTCTCGCGGTGGGCGTCAGTCGTGCTCGGGAGCGACGCGGGGTCGCTTGGGTCTTTCGCGGAGTCGGCGTGCTCGACGTCCGCGGTTCGCGCGGGGGTGTCAGGGTCCGTCCTCGTGAGCACGATCCACGCGACGACCGCGACGGCGAGCGCGACGACGACGAGCGCGCGTGATCGATTCCTCATCGGTGCCGTCCCCTTTTCACTTCGACTTCGGCGCGGGAATCTCGAGCCGCGCCGTCGCTTCGCCGGTCGCGGGCAACTCGACCGCGACGAGCGCGGCAGCGGCGGCGATCATTCCCCTCACGGCTTCTCCTTCGGCTGGATGGCCGGCACCTCGATGCGCAGCGGTGTATCGCGACCGGCGACGAGCGTGACGTCGCGCACGCCGGTGCGGAGGTTGAAGAACGAGCGGCCGTCCGGCGTGCGGCGCAGGTTCACGCCGACGACGTATCGCCCGACCGCAAGCGGCCCGACCCGGACGACGCCGGCCCGCGTCGTCGCGAGCTCGATCGATCCGGACTCGCTGCCCGCGAACAGCGTCACGCCGACCTCGGAGCCTTGCAACGCCGGCGGCACCACGAGGTCGAGCGCGAGCCACGCGTCGCCGACCGGCGTCGCGACGAAGCGCTGCGTCTTCGTCTCGGCAGGCGCGAGGTCGAGCGAGCCCGGCGACAAGTCGAACGGCAGCGTGAGCGATCCCGATTCGATCGCCATTCTCCGGCGCGCGCGCAGCGCGACCGTCCCTGCGCCGAGCTGACGCGCCTCGAACCGGCCGGCCGCGTCGGTCTGCAGCCCGCCCGACGAGAACACGCCGACCGGGTCGGGCGAGAGCCGCACGATGCAATCGGGCAGCGGGACGCCGCTCGGATCGACGACGACTCCTTCGATCGCGCACTCGGCCTCGAGTGAGAACAAGAGGTCGCGGACCTCGTCCGCCACGAGTCGGACCTCCTGCCGCGCGGAAGGCGCGAAGCGGTCGGCCGTCACGAACACCGATCGCGCGACGTCGGGCGCGAGCCGTTCGAAGAAGCGGCCGCCGCCGTCGTCGTGCGGGGACACGCCCGACTCGTCGCCGGTCGTGATCCACACCGTGAAGTCGGTGACCGGTGCGCCGGTCGATGCGTCGATCACGCGGCCCGAGATCCCGCACGGCTTCGTCAGCGGGAGCACGAGGCCGCTCACGTCGGTGGTCAGCGACACGGTCGGCGGCACGTCGTCGAGCTCGATCGAGAGCGGCCCGCGGGTCGCCGTCAGCCAGACGTCGCCGGGAGGCAACCCGCCGATCGAGAATGCGCCGTCGGCGCCCGCGACGACCGGCGCGCGCTGCGTCAGCGCACCGCGCGCGAGCCGTTGCTCCGGCGTGCCCTCACCCTTCGCGCGACTCACTGCGACGAGCGCGCCGGGGACGCCGCGACCTGCATCGACGACGCTGCCCGCGATCGTGAGACCGCGCTCGAGCGCGAACTCGACCGGCTCGCCGCCGGCCGCGACGGCGTCGCGCAGAGCGGGCAGGTATCCGTCGGCCACG
>CAZBOK010000194.1:0-8834 GCA_964493525.1 uncultured Phycisphaeraceae bacterium
CCGCGAGCGCGGCCGCAACGCGCGGCGCCGCGTCGAGGATGAACGTCGACCGATCGCGGAGCGCGCGCCGCCGCGCGTCGAGCGACTCGCGCGCGGCGGCCGGCGCGGCGTCGAGCGGCAACACCGCCGCGAGCGTGGGGAGCGCGGCGTGGTGCGCGGTGAGGAGATCGTGCGTCCAGTTCCAGTCGAGCGCGGGCGGCGGTGCGACCGGACGCGGCTCCTCCGCGACGGCGGCGCGGGCGAGCGCGGCGAGGTACTCGACGTGCCCGCCCGGGCGATCGAACGTGCCTCGAATGCGGAACAACGTCACCGTGCGGGGCCCGCGCTCACTTTGGCTTCCTGCCGCGCTCCAGGAACGCGGTCATGCGCCGCATCTTCTCCTCGCTCTCGAAGCAGACCGCCTGCGCGATCGCGTCGATCGAGAGGCCGACTTGATCGTTCGCGCGCGCGGTCGCGTTCAGCGAGAGCTTCGACAGTCGCACCGCGAGGCGGTCGTTCTTCAGGATCGACCTCGCCAGCGCCTCCGCGGCCGCGATCACCTGCGCGTCGTCGACGACCTGGTTCACTAGGCCGATCGCGAGAGCTTCCGCCGCGTCGATCACGCGTCCGGTGTAGATCAGCTCCTTCGCGCGGCCGAGGCCGACGAGTCGCGGCAGGCGCTCGATGCATCCCGCGCCGGCGACGATGCCGAGGCCGACCTCGGGCTGGCCGAATTTCGCGCCCTTCCCCGCGACGCGCAGGTCGCACGCCATCGCCAGCTCGCACCCGCCGCCGAGCGCGAACCCCTTCACCGCCGCGATCGTCGGGAACGGGAACTCCTCGAGCTTCTTGAACAAGGTCGAGTTGATCGCCTTCAGCGCGTCGGCGCGCTTGCGGTCGCGGAGCTGCGCGATGTCGGCGCCCGCGGCGAACGCCTGGTCGCCCGCGCCGGTGAGGATCAGCGCGCCGATGCGGTCCTCGTCGGCGAGCCGGTCGAGCGCCTGGTGCAGCTCGCCGATCGTCTCCTTGTCGATCGCGTTGCGCACGTCGGGGCGGTTGAGCGTGATCGTTGCGATCGAGTCGGACTCGGCGACGAGGATGCGCGTGAAGCTCACGGGGTCACCACGACCTTTCCGAAGACCTCGCGGTCGCCGAGGATCCGATGCGCCTCGCGGATCTCCGCGAGCGGCAGCACGCGGTGGACGATCGGCTTCAGCCGGCTCTGCTCCACCAGACGCAGCACGTCGTGCACCTCGCCGAGGCTGCCCATCGTCGAGCCGAGGATCGCGAGACTCTTGAAGTAGATCGCGCGCAGATCGGCGGTGAGATCGAACCCCGCCGTCGCGCCGCACGTCACCACCATGCCGCCCTTCGATAAGCACGCGAGCGATTTCGTGATGGTCGTCGCGCCGACGTGGTCGATCGCGATCCGCACGCCGCGCTTGTTGGTGAACTCCTTCACCGCCGCGACGAAGTCCTGCGTCGAGTAGTTCACGGTCGCGTCGGCGCCGAGCTCGCGGGCCCGCGCGCACTTCGCGTCGCTGCCGGCCGTGGCGATCACGCGCGCACCGTGGAGCTTCGCGATCTGGATCGACGCGGAGCCGACGCCGGAGCCGGCCGCGTGCACCAGGACGTCATCGCCCGGCTGCACGCGCGCGCGCGCGACCAGCATGTGCCACGACGTCAGGAACACGAGCGGCACCGCGGCCGCTTCCTCGAACGAGAGGTTCTTCGGCTTGGGCAGGCAGTTGCGCGCCGGCACGGTCACGAACTCGGCGCATCCGCCGTCGCGCGTCTCGCCGAGGATCCCGTAGAAGCGGCACAGCGAATCTTGTCCGTCGGCGCACGGCTCGCACGCGCCGCAGCCGATGCCGGGCGCGATCGCGACCGCGTCGCCGACCTTGACGCTCGTCACGCCCGCGCCGAGCGCTTCGATCGTCCCCGACACGTCGCAGCCCGGCACGATCGGCAGCGGGAACTTGTGGCCGGGGACGCCGCGCCGCACCCACGTGTCGAGATGATTCATCGCGCACGCGCGCACGCGCACCAGGACTTCGTGCGCCGCGGGCGACGGCGTCGGACGCTCTTCGAGGTTCAGCCGATCGAGACCGCCGTGCTCCCGGATGACGACCGCGCGCATGAGGGCTCCCGAGGCTCCGCGACGATGCGAAGGGCGCAGAGTGTAGAGGGGTTCGCGTCCGGCAATTCTCCGCGGCACGCGAAGAATTGCCGGACGGGAACCCGCTCAGGAGCGCGCGGCCGAGGAGGTCACCAGACTTCGAGCTTGAGCGCGTTCGACGTGCCGTAGCCCTGGCCTTCGTCGACGAGCGCCTGCAGCCAGATCGTCACCGACGGCGTCGTCATCGGCAGCACCGTCGTGATGCTGCCCGCGCTCGCGCCGAACGAAAGCGGCGACAGGAGCACCGGGACCTGCACCCCGACCCCGCCGACGAGCCAACTGCAGCCGTTCGGCAACACCGCGTTCAGGTGCGTCGTGGAGGCGAACAGCACCGCGTTGCCGGTCCCACTCGCCAGCGTCTTGCCCGTCACGCGCAGCGTCACCGTGCCGCCGGCCTTCGGGCAGCCCGATCCGTCGAGGCGCGGCGCGACGCCGCCGGGCGGCGCGCACGCGACGCCGTCGCTGGTGATCGCGCCCGGGCAATCGCCGAAGATCTGCACCGGCAGCGGCCACGCCGGCGCGAGCGGCGAGCCGGCGCAGCCGATCGCGACGTCGGCCTTGCCGTCGCCGTTCGTGTCGCCGCCGGTCGCGACCGTCGCGCCGTAGGCCGGCGCCGAGTGGCTGCCGAGGTAGCTCGCGAGGCACTTGCCGTCGGCGCCCGAATAGAGGAACGCCGCGTCGCCGCTCATCGTGCCGCCGACCTGATCGGCCGTGCCGTCGCCGTCGACGTCGCGCGCGCCGCCCACCGACGTGCCGAACTCGAAGCCGGAGATCCCGGCGATCGTGCGCATCACGTGTCCGTCGCGACCGGAGCGCACCTGCATCGCGCCGCTTGCCGGTCCGTTGGCGCTCGCGCTCGGGACGCCGATCACGAGGTCATCGACGCCGTCGTGGTCGACGTCTCCCGCGTCGTCGAGCGCGATTCCGAAGCGTTCGGCCGCATCGCCGTACATCGTGAACAACGTGGCGCCCGTCGCGCCGGACACGACGCGCACGACGCCCGCGCTCGGGCTGCCGATCGCGAGGTCGTCGGCGCCATCGCCGTCGGAATCACCGACGAACGACAGGCTCTGTCCGAACATCTCGCCCGAGTTCGGGCCGTCGATCTGGCGCACCAGCGAGCCGTTCATCCCGCTCAGGATCGTCACGTGTCCCATCTGCGGCGCGCTGATCACGAAGTCGACGAACCCGTCGGCGTTCGCGTCGCCGCCCGCGGTGATCGCCGTCGCGAACGTCGCGTCGCTCGCGTTCGGCAGGAACGTGAAGATCGGAGCGTTCCACGAGCCGGAGAACACGCGCACGGTGCCCGAGCCGGGCATCGCGGTCGACGACACCGACGCGACCATCACGTCCGCGACGCCGTCGTGGTTCACGTCGCCGGCCGCCGCGACGTGCGCGCCGAACTGGTCGCCGGCGGCGGTGCCGAACCAGTCGCGCAGCGGCGCCGAGGTCTTGCCGTTGAAGAGGCGCACGCGGCCGGCGCAGTAGCCGAGGGTGCCGTCCTTCGGGACGCCGACCAGGAGATCGGCGAACCCGTCGTGGTTCACGTCGCCGACCAGCTCGGCGTCCGCGCCGAACAGGTCGGGCCCGTACGCGACGGCCGTTACTTGTTGAGCGGAGAGGTTGGACGCGACCGCGAGGGCGGACGCGAGGGCGACGACGCGAGCGAGCGACCGACGATCCACGGGATGTTCCTCGTCCGGGCAGGGCGAAGCGGAGCGTTCAATCGGCCCCGAGCGCGGACGGATGCAGCGCGAAATGATCTGTGCGAATTCGAGTGCAGGTTCATGGTGCGAGGTCGTGCGAGAGACGGCGGAGAATCGCGCGGGGATTCCTCGTCCGTTAGAGTCTGCGCCCGCGAAGACGGAGTGATCGGGAGGGCACATGATCGTTCGACGTATCGTCGTGCTGATGATTGCCGCCGCGCTGTGCGCCGCCGTCGTCCTGTTCCGGCGCCGTGGGGACGAAGAGTCGGTGGCTCCGAGCGCCGCAGTCGAGCGTCGCGCGCAGCCCGCCCCGTCGCCGCCTCGCGAGCCGCCCGTCGCGCTGCCGGTCCGTGACGAAGTTCCACCGAAGCTCCCCGCGCCCGCCGCAACCGCGAGCACTCCCGCCGACGACTCCGCGTTCGAACTCGTCGCCGAGGACGATGGGCGGCACTGGGCGGATCTCTTCTCGCTCTTCGTGAAGGGCGACGTCGAGAAGTGCGTCGGCGACGAGTGGTTCGTCGCGTTCGCGAACCCCGAGCATCGAACGATCCCGACCGATGAGATGGCCGCGATCCTCGAGCGACACCGCGGCGACATCGAGCGCATCCTCGCGCTCGAGAAGGAGACGGATCGCGAGCAGAAAGCCGCCGTGCAGCGGCGCATCGATGGCGGATTCGCGCAGCCGATGATCAAGACCGCGGGCGGACGGCAGAGCGTGCCTCCCCAGACGAAGCGCGGAATGACGTCGGTGATCCAGATCGGCCCCAACGAATACAACTACGTCACGCTTTCCGAGGGTGACGACGCGCGGTTCGACGCGACGGTGAAGATCGAGCGCGACGCGTCGCGGGATCTCGTGCGCGCGCTGCGCACGGAGATCCGCGGCTGGCGTGCGGAGGAGCGACGATGAACTCGATGCGGAAGGGCGTTTCCATCTCGGTCGCACTCGCACTCGTCATCACCGCGTGCGCGGCGACCGCGCTCGGCTGTACGACGACGACAAAGAAGAACGGCGAGGCCATCTGGTCGGCGCTCGCGGCGACGAAGACCGCGGACGTGAACATCCACGTCACGGTGCCGGAGAAGTGCATCGCGACCGTCACCGGTTTCGACGCGAGCGGCCACGAGACCGCGCACGTGACCGAGACGTCGAACGTCGACACGACGTTCGACGACGTGCACTCCGTGACGCTCACGTACAGCGACGCATCGATCGCATCGCTCGAGTGCCAGTGGTCGATCGTCGGCGCGCCGGAGCGGAACGGCACGACGTTCGACGCGGTGAAGCAGGACGTCGCGCTGATCGATCAGAAGGTCGCCGCGACCTACAACCTCCACGTCGGCATCACGACCGACGACACCGCGACCGTGCGCGCGAAGGACGGCGACGACGTGGTGCACGAGTGGACCGTCACGAAGGACAAGCCGCTCGACGTCACCGTGCGCTGCCGGCGGATCGAGGTCGCGCGCGGCGGCGGCGAGGGGACGTTCCGGTACAGCGTCGGCCCGTGACGGCGCGGCGCGCGATCAGCCACCCTTGAACTCCGGCTTCCTCTTCGCGTTGAACGCCGCGATCCCTTCCTTCGCGTCGTGCGCCTGGAACAACTGCTGCTGCAGCTCGCGCTCGAGAGCGAGGCCCGACTCGAGCGGGATCTCGGCGCCGGCCTGACAGGCGCGCTTGATGAAGCCGACGGCCTGCGACGCCTTGTGCGGCGGGCAGAACGTGCGCGCGAACTCGGCGACCTTCGCGCGAAACGCGTCGACCGAGTCTGCCTCGAACACGCGATCGATGACGCCGGACGCGATCGCTTCGTCGAAGCCCTTGTTCTCGCCGGTCGCCATCCAGTCGATCGCCTTCGACTTGCCGAGCGCGCGCACGAGGCGCTGCGTGCCGCCGGTGCCGGGGAGCACGCCGAGGTTCACCTCGGGCAGCCCGATCTTCGGTTGCTTCGCGCCGGCCGCCGTGTTCTTCCAGCCGACGCGCAGGTCGCAGGCGAGCGCGACCTCGAGGCCGCCGCCGACGGTGTGTCCGTTCAGCGCCGCGATCACCAGCTTCGGCGTGTTCTCGAGGCGCAAGAGCGTCTCGTTCGCGTGCAGGCAGAAGAAGTACTTGAAGCGCGGCGTGACGCGGCCGAGCATCTCGACGTTCGCCCCGGCGCAGAAGAAGCGGTCGCCCGCGCCGGTGACGACGATCACGTGCACCGAGTCGTCCATGCGCGCGGCGAGGATCGCGTCGTCGAGCGCGCGCATCATCTCGTGCGAGTAACCGTTCGCCGGCGGGTCGTCGAGCGTGAGCGTCGCGACGCCCGCGTCGACGCGGGAGTGGATCAGGGTCCGCTTCGCGTCGGTCGTCTCGCTCATCGGGCGGCTCCCTTCGCGCGCGGGCGGAGCCGCACGCCTTCGTCGTAGAACGCCGCGCCTTCGCCGAAGTCGGTCACGCGCGCGCGCACGAGCTGGTTCACGCAGCGGTTCTTCCGCACCTGCCGCGCGCGCGGCGCATACACCGTGTCCTTCCGGTAATCGGCGTCGTGACGGACGACGACCGGCAACGCGCCGAGCGCGCTCTCGAGCCAGGCCGCTCCGCCGTCCGCGACGCCGCCCGCGACGTCCGGGTGGCACGTGACGGTGAGCTCGCCCTCGCGCTCCTCGTCGGCGTCCGTCAACTGCGACGTCTGCCAGCGCCCGGTCGAGAGGCCGTGCAGCGTGAGCGGGCGCTCGGCGTCGCGCGCGTCGGGGCCGCGGTATTCGGTGACGAACCGTGCGCGGCCGCTCTCGGTCGCGAACCGCCGGCCGGAGAACGCGATCGGCGCCAGACCGGGCGCGCGCCGCGCGGCATCGAGGAGCGCGGCGCGATCGAACCCGTGCTTCGCCAGCGACGCGGACATGCGCGCGCACCATTCCTCCGCGCTCCCGCGCAGCGGCTCGCCGACGCCGAGGCGGTCGGCGAGCGCCTGGTAGATCTCGAGGTCGGAGAGCACGCCGTCCGGCCGGCGCGCGACGGCGCGCGACGCGGAGACGAAGTGGTGGCCGTACGAGCCGACCAGGTCGTCCTCCTCGAGCATCGTCGTGGTCGGCAGCACGAGGTGCGCGGCGCGCGCTGTGTCGGTGAGGAAGGGATCGAGCACGAGCGTGAAGTCGCGGCTCTCGAGCGCGCGCCGCGTCGCCGCCGAGTCCGGGTTCGTCGCGACCATGTTGCCGTTGTCGATGACGACCGCGCGGATCGGCGGGTCGGCCGCGGCTTCGATCTCCGCGCCGAGCCGCGCGATCTGCAGAGTGCGCGGAACGCGAGCGGCGAGATCCTTCACGAACGCGAGGTCGAACGGCGAGCGGCGCACAACGGTGAACGACGCACCGGCGCCGGCGCGGCCGACGTTGCCGGTCAGGAGATGGAGCGCGTCGATCGCGCGCACCTGCGTCGCGCCGTTCACGCGGCGCTGCAGTCCCCAGCCGATCCACGTCGTCACCGGCGCGTGATCGGTGAACGCCGCCGCGATCTCGTCGGCGACCGACGTCGGCACGTCCGCGATCGCGCACCAGTCGGCGACGGCGCGCGAGCGGACGAGCTGCGCGAACTGCGCGAAGTTCTCCGTGTACCGAACGACGTCGCGATCTTCGCGACCGTGGTCGAGCACGATGCGCGCGACGGCGAACGCGAGCGCGGCGTCGCCGCCCGGGCGGATCGACACGTGGCGGTCGACGAGCTGCGCGGCCTGGTGCGGCAGCGGATCGATCAACCACGTCCTCGCGCCGCGGGCGCGCGCTTCCTTGAGGATCGGCGTCGAGTGCGGCGAGGACGACGCGACGTTCTTGCCCCACAAGAAGAGCGACTTCGCGTTCACCGCGTCCTCGAGCGCGTTGATCGCGGCTGCGCCGAAGTCGGCTTCCTGCGCCCACGAGCCCGCGGCGTCGCACACGTCGCCGCGCGTTTCAGTGCAGCCGAGCGTGCGGAACAGCACGTGGTTCAGGTTCTTCAGGATCCCGAGCGAGCCGCCGCCCTGGACGTGCACGATCGCGGCCGCACCCGATTCCTGGCGGATGCGGTCGAGGCGTTCCGCGGCGAGGTCGAGCGCGTCCTGCCAGGAGATCGGTTCGAAGCGGTCGCCGCGGCGCACGAGCGGCGTCGTCAGTCGTTCCTGCGAGTGGTGCCGGGACAGGTAGTGCGTGCCGACGCGGTAGCAGAGGAAGCCGCGCGTGATCGGGTGCTCGGGGTCGCCTTGCAGGCGCGTGACGCGGCCGGCGTCGTCGACCGTCGCGATCAAGCCGCAGGCGTCGGGGCAGTCGCGCGTGCAGGTGGTGCGGAGGCGCGTGGTCATGGCGCGGGATTGTAGATGCGACCGCGCATCGTCACGATGCCGCGATGCGCTTCCATCGGTCGCTCGCCGTTCTCGCGTTCGCGTCGCTCTTCGTCTCGTGCGGCGATCACGCCGGCAGCGGCGCGGCCAAACCGGGCGACGGAACGTTCCGCGTGGCGCTGCTCTCGCCCGGCCCGATCTCCGACAACGGCTGGAACGCGGCGGCCTACGCGGGGCTGAAGCGGATCGAATCCGAGCTCGGCGCGAGCGTGCGGCAGGTGCAGGTGAAGTCGCCGTCCGAGTTCGAGGGCGCGTTCCGCGACTTCGCTTCGCAGGGCTACGCGATCGTGTTCGGCCACGGGTTCGAGTTCTGCGAGCCGGCGCTCCGCGTCGGCAAGGAGTTCCCGGACACGACGTTCGTCGTCACGTCGGGCAACGTCGTTGCGAAGAACGTGTCGTCGGTGCGGTACGAGATCGAACAGCCCGCGTTCCTCGCCGGAATGGTGGCGGCGCGCGCCTCGGAGAGCGGTCGCATCGGGTGCGTGGGCGGCGTCGAGATCCCGCCGGTGAAGAGCGCGTTCGAAGCGTTCGAGCGCGGCGCCCACGAAGCGCGGACGGACGTGCGCGTGGTGACGTCCTACGTCGGCTCGTGGGAGGACGTCGCCGCAGCGAAGCAGG
>CAZBOK010000195.1:0-8819 GCA_964493525.1 uncultured Phycisphaeraceae bacterium
GCGGTGAAGGCGGAGGAGCGGCCGAAGTTCGGACGCGCGGCGCGCCGCGATTCAACCGCCGGACACGTTCAACACGATCACGGCCTGCTCGGCGCCGCTGCTCGACGTGCGCGAGAGGAGCGCGGTCGCGACCGAGTCGTGCGACGTCGAGTTGTTCGCGATGAGGATCGACGCGCCGAGCGGCGCGTTCACCGTGGTCGTCATCTGCGTCAGCTCGATGAGATCTCCGTTCGGCGCCGAGAACACCGGCGTCAGGCTGACCTGCACCACGCCCTGCCCGGCCGGGCGGACGATCGTGTTCAGCGACGTGCCGAGGAACTGGCCCGCGGGGAGGATGATGCCGCCCGCCGCGCCCGCGACGTGGATCGGCTGCACGAACCGCACCTGGCCGACCTGGATCGACGCCGGCGAGTTCGCGACCGTCACGATGAACGTCTGCTCGCGGCTCGCGCTCTTCGCCGAGCGCAGGTTGCCGTCGATCGACCCGGTGAATCCGCCTTTCGCGACCGCGACGCGGAAGCCCGGATCCGCGCCGGGGCTGCCGACCCGCACGTCCCAGTTGTCGTCCTTCCAGCCGAACATCGCGCTCACCGTCGACGAGTCCTGCTGCGACAGCCAGATGCGCTGCACGTCGACGCGGTAGTTACCGGACGGCAGCGGCAGGTTCCTCGCCTCCTCGATCTGGCGGCGCGCTTCCTCGAACGGATCGTTCGATCGACGCGGCGATTCGCCCGCGGGTGGGCGGCCCGTCGACGTGCTCGTGCTTCCGGCGGGCGCGCCGGACGAGTTCGGCGCCGACGGATCCGCACTCGTCGACGGGGGAGCGGACGACGGCGCGGGTTCGCGGTATTCGAACTCGGTGCAGGCCGTCGCGAGGAGGGCGAGAAGGACGGCGGCGAAGCGGGGGCTCATCGGTCGACTCCGTTCGAGAACGCGAAGACGGTGCGGTGACGGTACACGTCGCCGGGGCAGAGCGCCGCCGGCGGGAAGTCGGGGCGGTTCGGTGCATCGGGAAACGTCGACTGCGCCTCGACGCACACGCCGCGCGCGTCGCCCGTGTAGAGCTGGAGCGCCGGCTTCGTCGTGAACAGTTCGAGGCGGCGCCCCGAGCGCGGGTCGCGCAACACGGCGGCGCGCCGTTCGATCGCGTGCGGCGGATCGAGCGCGAAGTTGACGTCGTAGTCGGCCGACCCGATCGGGCGGCGCATGCGGAAGTCGAAGCGCGTCCCCGCGACCGGCGCCGCCGGGCCGCGCGGGATCAACTCGGCGTCGGTTGGCGTGTAGCGAGCGGCGGCGAGCGTCAGCTCGTGATCGAGCACGGAGCCCGCGTGATCGACGCGGAGGTCGAAGTAAGGGTGCAGCGCGAGGCTGAGCACGGTGGGGCGATCGGTGGTCGCGCGCTCGTCGATCACCAGGCGGTCGTCGTCGGTGAGCGCGACGTCGAGCGTCACGTCGAGTCGGCCGGGGAACCCCTGGTCGCCGTGCTCCGAGACGAGCCGCAGCCGGAGCGACAGGTCGTCGGCATCGATCTCCCACTCGCGGCGCGAGAATCCGAGCGGTCCGCCGTGGAGCTGGTGGCGCCCTTCGTTCGCCGCGACGTGGTGCACGACGCCGTCGAGCGGGAAGCACGCGCCCGCGATGCGGTTCGCGAAGCGGCCGACCGTGGCGCCGACGTACGGGTGCGGGCCGAGGTGATCCATCGTCGCGGGCAGGCCCGCGACCACGTCGCGCGGGCGGCCGGCGGCGTCGGCGATCGCGAGGCGCACGAGCGTCGCGCCGTAGCCGAGCCAATCGGCGAACGAGCCGCGCGCGTTGGTCAGGATCGCGCCCTCGACCTTGCCGTTCGTGTAGCGCTCGACGATCATGGCGCGATGCCACACGCATCTCATCCGCGGATCAAGGCGTTCGTCGACGCCGGCTGTCAGTCCTGGTTGATCGCGTGCCCCGAAACCGGCGACGCGTTGCTCGTCGATCCGAAAGTCGGCCGCGGACCGACCTACGACAAGGCGCTCGCCGACTTCGGCTGGCGCGTCGTCGCGGTGGTCGACACGCACACGCACGCGGACCACCTGTCCGACTCGAACGCGTGGCGCGCACGCGGCGTCCCGGTGTTCATGTCGCGGCACACGAGCGTCGCGCGCCCGGTGACGCGCGTCGGCGAAGGCGACACGATCCCGGTCGGCCGTCTCCGGTTCACGGTCCGCGAAGCGCCGGGGCACACGCCCGATTCGATCGCGCTCGTCGGTCACGGCGTCGTCGTGACGGGCGACACGCTGTTCGCCGGCGCACTCGCTCGCGCCGATTTCCGCGGCAGCGACCCGGCGCGGTTGTTCGACTCGGTGGTGCGCATCGTGAAGTCGCTCCCCGACGACACCGTCGTCCTGCCCGGCCACGGCTACCGCGACGTCCTGTTCAGCACGATCGGCGTGGAGCGTGCGAAGAACCCGGCGCTGCGTCACGCGAACGGCGCGGCGTACGCGCACGCGCTCGCCGCCGTGGAGGGCGCGGGCAACACGCCGGAGGTGGATCGCATCCTCGCGACGAACGTCGCCGCGAACCCCGAGCTGCCGGCCGGCGCCGCCGGCCCGACCGTCGCGTGCTGCGCCGGGACCGGCGGCGCGGAACCGGCGTCGATCAAGGTGCGCGAGCGGACCGCGGCCGAGCTGAAGGACGAGCGCGCCGCGATCGCCGCGCGTGGCGAGTGGATCGACGTGCGCGACGATTGGGAGACGCGCGCGGCGCGCATCCCCGGGGCGCGCAACGTCCCGCTCGGCGAACTCGGGTTCCACGTCGCCGAGCTGCGCGCGCATCCGCCGGCGGTGTTGTCGTGCCTCGGCGGCGTCCGTTCGATGACGGCGGCGCGCACGCTGAAGTGGCTCGACGTGCCGGGCGATCCGATCAGCCTGGCGGGGGGCTTTCGAGCGTGGGAGGCGGCGGCGCTTCCGGTGGAGCGCTGACGCGCACGAACGCGGGCCGCTCGCCGTAGGTGAGTGAGCGCCACACCCATTCGAACGGTCCCATGCGGAAGCGTTCGAGCCACGGCTTGCTGTACCAGAGCTGCAGCCCGTAGATCGCGGCGACCACGCCGAGCCCTTCGAGCCGGTCGATGCGGTCGAACAGCCCGCAGTAGCTGAACACGATCCCCGTGATGATGCTGTGCATCAGGTAGTTCGTGAACGCCATGCGTCCGACCGCGGCGAGCCGATCGCGCAGCGCGGCGAACGCGTTCGACTCGGTCCACCACTGCATCGCGCCGATGTAGCCGAACGCCTGCACGAGGCTCCCGACGAAGAACGCCGCGGTCGTGATGATCTTGAGCGCCGCCGAGTCGTCGCGGTCGCTGCAGACGAACACGACGACGTGCAGCAGGACGCCGATCGGGATGCCGAGCTGGCACGCGAGCCGGTAGAAGCGGCGATGCTCCGCGGGCCGGGTGAAGAACCCCGACTTGACCAGCGCCATCCCGAGCAGGAAGAGCGCGAGCGTGCGGGGCATGATGAAGCCGATCATCATCGGGATCCACCCGAAGAAGATCTCCGACCGCGCGCGGAGCATGCGCAGGAAGTCGCCGGACGCGAACACCTCGCGATACTCCGCGGTCTTCAGCGCGATCTTGCCGGCGGCCTCGACCGACTCGGAATCGTGATCCGCGAACAGCGGGCCGATCGACCAGGACGCGAGCGCGAGCGCGAAGAGTGCGCCGGCCCAGATCAACATCGTGCGGACGCGGCGGCGGTGGAACGGCATCGCGAGGAAGCCCGTGATCGCGTACGTCGAGAGGATGTCGCCGAACCAGATGCACGTCCCGTGGATCACGCCGAACCCGAGCAGCGCGCACAGACGGCGCGTGTAGATCGACACGAACGGACGGCCGCGCTGCTCGGCGCGCAGGCTCATCCACATCAGGCCCGCGCCGAAGAGGATCGAGAAGGTCGTGATGAACTTCAGGTCGGCGACGAAGAACACGACGGCTTTCGCGAATCGATCGCGCGCGGTCGGCTCGTCGCCTTCGCCTTGCGTCGCGATGTGACGCGCGAGCGTCATCCACGGGATGTTCGCGAGCAGGACGCCGAGCACGGCGAAGCCGCGGAGCACGTCCCAGAAGACCACGCGTTCTTGATCGGATGTCGGGCCGGACGAGGTCGAAGCGGCGGTCATGGCGCGGCATCGTTGCGGGGGAGGGGGCGGGGAGCAAGGACTCGGGGGTGGAGACGAGCCGGGAGCGGGAGGGGGAGCGTGCGCGTGAGCTTGCGCGGGAACGGGAGAACGCGGATCGCACTCGCGCTTGCGTCGGGCAGTACGATTCGCGCGTGGCGATTTGAGCTTGCCCGGGTTCGGTGGACACCGAGTTAAGCCCCTACTGTGGGGCGGAAATCGAGGTGTCCATGGTCGGCAAGAAGCGGACGTACACGCGTGAGTTCAAGCTCGACGCGATTCGATTGGTGAAGGACTCCGGCAAGCTGCTGCGAGAAGTGGCGGCAGACCTCGGGATCGATCGCTCGGTGCTCGGTGACTGGGTGCGGCGCTACGACGAGGCCGGTGAGCTCGCGTTTCCGGGGAAAGGGAAGGCCGGCCCGGAGATCTCAGAGCTGCGGGACTTGAAGCGTCGCCTCGCGATCGCGGAGGAGGAGCGCGACATCTTAAAAAAAGCGCTGGCCTACTTCGCGAAGGAGCGCAAGTGAGGTTTGCCTTCATTCGCGAGCACGAGCAGGAGTTCTCGGTGCGGCGCATGTGCGCGATGCTGCGCGTCTCGAAGAGCGGGTTCTACGCGCACCGAGAGCGAGCCCCGTGTCGCCGCGCGCACGACGATCGGGCGCTCGAGCAAGCGATCCGCCGGGTCTTCGAAGAGCATCGAGGGCTCTACGGCGCGCCGCGAGTGCATGCGGCGCTGCGCTCGCTCGGAGTCGTGGTCGGTCGGCATCGCGTCGCGCGTCTGATGCGTGAAAACCGCATCACGCCGCGAATCCGTCGTCGCCTCAAGGCGACGACGACGGATTCGCGGCATGGATTGCCGGTCGCACCCAACCGACTCGATCGTGCCTTCAAGTCGGTGCGGGCGAAGAACCAGGTCTGGGCTGCCGACATCACCTACCTCGCGACGGAAGAAGGCTTCCTCTACCTCGCGGTGGTGATCGATCTGTGGAGCCGACACGTGATCGGCTTTGCGCTGTCGGAGTCGAGCGACACCGCGCTCGTGTTGAAGGCGCTCGAGCTCGCGGTCGCTCGCTCCGGAGTCGCGCCCGGTTTGATGCATCATTCCGACCGTGGTGTGCAGTACGCGAGCCGGCGGTATCAAGCGGCGCTCGCAGCACGTGGCATCGTGCCGTCAATGAGCCGCAAGGGTGACTGCTGGGACAACGCTCCGATCGAGAGCTTCTTCGCCACGCTGAAGAGCGAGCTGGTCCATCGGCGGCGCTACTTCACGCGCGAGGAAGCACGCCGCAGCGTGTTCGAATTCATCGAGGTGTTCTACAACCGCAAGCGTCTGCATTCTTCGCTGGGGTATCGCACTCCGGCTCAGGCGCTCGCGGACCGTGGTTAGGTCGGTGTCCACCGAACCCGGGCAAGCTCAATTCGATACGAAGGCACGCTCTACCGCCCGCCGTCGGAGGCGGAGTCGCTCATCCTGCAGGTGACGATCGGGTGCTCGTACAACGAGTGCACGTTCTGCGCGATGTACCGCGACAAGCGCTTCCGCATCCGGCCGCTCGCGGAGATCGAGCGGGAGATCGACGAGGCGCGGGACGAGCTCGCCGGCGCCGAGTGGTCGCGCAAGGTGTTCCTCGCCGACGGCGACGCGTTGATCGCGCGCGCGAGTCACCTGGAAAAGGTCCTCGAGAAGTTGCGCGCTGCGTTCCCGTCGCTCGCCCGCGTGTCGTGCTACGCGTCGCCGCAGGCGCTGCAGGTGCGCAGCGTCGGCGAGATGCGCCGACTGAAGGAACTCGGCCTCACGCAGTACTACCTCGGCGTCGAGAGCGGCCACGACGCGGTGCTCGCGCGCCTGCAGAAGGGCGTCGACTCCGCGGGGATGATCGCCGCGGCGGGCAAGGCGACGGCCGCCGGCGTGAAGCTGTTGACGATGATCCTGCTCGGCGCCGGCGGCGCGAAGCTGTCGCGCGAGCACGCGCGCGAGTCGGCGCGTGTGGTGAACGCGATCCGCCCGCGGTTCGTGTCGACGCTCGTGATGACGCCGGTCGAAGGCACGCCGCTCATGGACGAGGCGAAGCGCGGCGAGTTCGTCGAGCCGGAGCCGCTCGAGACCGCGCGCGAGTTGCGCGAGTTCGTCGCCGCGCTCGACGTCGACGGCACGATCTTCCGCTCGAACCACGCGAGCAACTGGTTGTCGGTCGCCGGAACATTGAGCAAGGACCAGCACGCGATCGTCGCCGCCCTCGACCGCGTGCTCGCCGACCCCGACGCCGCGCCGTTCCGCGACGAGTGGATGCGGGGGCTGTAGGGTCCGGCCAACACGCATCATCGCGCGATGACGGCGCTCGCCGCGATCGGAACCCCGCCCCGCCCTCACTCCGGCATCTGCGCGCGCAGGATGTCGATGATCTCGAGCTTGCGGATGCCGGTCTCGCCGGAGGCTTCGATCACTTCGCCGCGCTTGTGGCCGAGGAACGACTTCGAGAACGGCGCGAGATAGGAGTACACGCTCGTCTCGAGGTCGACGTCCCACGGGCCGAGGAAGGTGAACTCCTCGATCTTGTCCTTCCCGGGCTCGCGCACCTTGATCTTGGTGCCGAGCGTGACCTGCGTCGTCGTCACCCGCTCGGGCGGGATCACCTGCGCGCGGCGGATCTCTTCGTTGATCTCGTTGGCGCGGCGCGACAGGAAATCGCGCTGCTCGAGCGCGGCGGTGAACTCGGCGTTCTCGGAGAGGTCGCCGAAACCGGCCGCGGTGCCGATCGCTTCCGAGTTCTTCACCATCTCGATGTTCACGAGCTGGTCGAACTCCTTCTGGCGGCGGCGCAGGCCGGCCGGGCTGGTCCAGATCACGTCCTCTTCCCACATCTCCTTCTTGCCGAGGATCGCGTCGCGGTGACGGAGCTTCAGTCGCTCCTCGAGGTGCACGATGTTCGCGTCGGTCAGGCCCTGGTGGTTCACGACCTCGCGGTACATCGCGATCGCCTCGGTCGCGGTCGTCTTGTCGATGACCGCGTCGATCGCCTTGTAGTTGTTCGCCTGCAGCGCCTGGCGCATGCGCGGCGAGACGGAGCGCTGCGATTCGGTGAGCGACGTCTTCGCGGTGCGCGCCCAGCGGTTCATGCAGCGCAGCATCACGATCGAGATGTTGGCGAGGTCGATGCGGCACGGCGCGCCGTCGAGCTGGCCGGTCGTCGCGGCCTTCCACAGCCAGAGCAATCCGTCGCCGAAGCGGTCGGGCGACGCGAGGATCGCGGTGACGGCGGACGCGAGGTCTTCGCCCTTCTGCTCCTGCAGCAGCTCGCGCGCGAGCGCCTCGGCGAGGCGGCCCGGCGCGGACGGCAGAGCGGCGGCGTACGCCTTCGACCAGCGGTCGGGGCCGTTTTTGCGCACGTACTCGAGCGCGAGTCGCGCGTGATCCTCGTCGCCGAGCACGAGTGCAAGGTCGAGGTTCGGGTCGACGCGCGACAGCACGGCTTGCGGATCAACGACGAGGCCGATCGAGCCCTTCGTCCGGCGCGCCAGCTCCTCGAGCACCGCTGCGGCCACCAGCGCCGCCGCCTTCTCCTTGCTCTCGGGCCCGGCGATGGCGGCGAGCTGGCTCGCGCACTCGCCGAGGAACGTCGCGTCGCTGTCGTGGCCCTGCTCGAGCGAACGCATGTAGTCGAGCACGAGGTCGATCTTCGCGAGCGCGGACGGCGCCTTGGCAAGCTTCGACTTCAGCTCCTCCTCGTGCGTGATCGGCGCGTCGCGCAGGATCATGACCGGGTCCTTGGTGCCGTAGACCTGGATCATCGGGTTGCGGTCGATCAGGCCCTTCACCTTGTTCCACCAGCGCGCGAACGCGGTCGGCTCGACGACGCCGCGCGCGAGCAGCTTCTTCAGCGCGGGGAACTCGAGGCGGTTCTTCGACGACTTGAGCGCGGAGACGATCAACGACACGGGCTCGTCGGTCGCCATCCGCTTCAAGCGCGCCGGATCGAAGCGCAACAGCACGCGGAAGTCGTCGCCGTCGAGGATCGTGAGCTCGGTGCCCGCCGCATCGGGCGTGATGGTGCGCTCGGTCTCGCCGTCGCTGAGGACGAACAGCTTCTCCTCGGGACGGAACTCGACGACGCGCTCGGGGCCGACGCGGACCGTGCCGCTGACATAGGTGCCCGGTCGCAGCCGCAGGAGCTTCGCGACGCGGTCGCGGATGCCCGCGTGGTCGTCGCCCTTCACGCCGTCGAGCGGCGAGAGGAGCTTCTCGACGCCGCGGAAGCCGATCTTCTCGTGCAGCTTCACGACCAGCTTGCGGACTTCGGCGTGGCGCGGCGCGATGTAGATCGAGCGCTCGACGACGATCTCGCTGCCTTGGTCGGCGCCCGATTCGTGCAGATGCGACAGCAGCAGGCTGAGCAGGCTGCCCGCCATGTCGTTCTGCCCGTTGTCGGCGAGCCCCTGCGCGGCGGCGAGGAAGTCCTGGAAGTTGCGGTACCCCTCGGAGAGCGCGGCCATCCAGCGCTTCTCGAGCTCCGCGTGCTTCCCATCGACGACCAGTTGCGCGAGCACGGCGCCGCGGAGCGGCGGCAGGACGTTCGGCGCGGCGCGCTGGGAAACTCGTTCGACCATCTTTGCGACCCCCGTCCGGAGAAAAAGGAAGCGACCGGCGGTGAGCCGCCGGTCGTTTC
>CAZBOK010000196.1:0-8777 GCA_964493525.1 uncultured Phycisphaeraceae bacterium
AGCGCGTGTGGATCCTCTCCGCCGGACCGAACCGCGAGATCGAGACGGCGCCGACCGCGCTCACGACGGGCGGCGACGACATCGGCGTCGCGCTCCCGTGAGCGCCGGCGCGGCGCGCGCCGCGCGAACCGGCGGCGCGATCACGGCCGCTATGCTCTCGACATGAACACCGTGAAGGAACGCATCGCCGCGCTGCGGCGATCGATGAGCGCGCGCGGGCTCACGCACTACCTCGTCCCCCACGCGGACGAGCACCTCGACGAATACCTCCCGCCCTCGCGGCTGCGACGGCAATGGTTGTCCGGCTTCACCGGCTCGGCGGGCGAGCTGCTCGTCGGTATGGACGACGCCGAGACGCTGCTGTTTACCGACGGCCGCTACCACCTGCAGGCCGCGCGCGAGCTCGAAGGGAGCGGGATCGAGCTGCGCAAGGTCGGTGCGCCGGGAGTGAAGACGCTCGCGCAGATGCTGAAGGACCTCGCGCGGTTGCACTCCGATCGCTTCGTGCTGGGCTTCGATCCGCGCGTGCTGCCGGTCGCGACGGCCGAGGCGTACGCGACCGCGGTCAGCTCCGGCAACGCGCGGTGCCAGCCGGTCGCGGAGAACCTCGTGGACGGGCTCTGGTCCGATCGCCCGCGCTCGCCGGAGAGCGCGCTGATCGAGTGCCCGAAGGAGTGGACCGGCGCGAGCTTCGGCGAGAAGGTCGGCGCGATCCGCAAGCGGCTCGCGGACAACGGCGCCGACGCGCTCGTCGCGGTGCGGCTCGACCAGATCGCGTGGTTGACGAACCTGCGGTCGACCGACGACGTGCCGTACAACCCGGTGTTCGAGGCGTGGCTCTGGCTCGACGCGGAATCGGTGCATCTGTTCGTGCGCGCGCCGGAGCGCCGACTGCCGCCGCGATTCGGCGCGGACGTGCCGGGGTTCGTCGCGCACGCGTACGACGACTTCTTCCCGTTCCTCGCGACGGTGAAGGCGCGCAAGGTTTCGCTCGATCCGGATCGCGTGACGTTCTCCGTGCTGCGCGCGCTCGAGGAGAACGGGCTCGTGATCGTGACGCGGCAGCTCTCGCCGCTCGAGGCGGCGAAGGCGCAGAAGAACCCGACTGAGCTCGACCGGATGCGCCACGCGAACCTGATGGCGAGCGTCGCGAAGACGAAGTCGATCCTGTGGCTCACGCGAGAAGTCGCCGCCGGGCGGACGGTGACGGAGAAGAGATTCCTCGGCGAGATCGAGCGGCGCTACGCCGAGATCCCCGGCTACCGCGGGCTCTCGTTCAACACGATCGCCGCGACCGGACCACACGGCGCGGTGATCCACTACGGCGGCGCCGACGACACACGGCTCGAGCCGGGCCACCTGTTCATCATCGACTCGGGCATCCAGATGGACGGCGGCACCACGGACGACACCCGCACGGTCGTCATCGGCAAGCCGACCGCGGAGCAGCGCACGAAGTTCACGCTCGTGTTGAAGGCGCACATCCGCGGCGCGCGACAGGCATTTCCCGAGAGCTGCCCGGGCGCGATGATCGACGCCGTGACGCGCGCGCCGATGTGGTCGGAGTTCCTGAACTACGACCACGGCACCGGTCACGGAGTCGGCGCGTTCCTGAACGTGCACGAAGGGCCGTTCGCGATCGCGGAGACGTCGCGTCGCGCGACGGCGTCGCTCGGCTTGAAGACCGGAATGGTGACGTCGATCGAGCCGGGGTACTACGAGCCCGGATTCGGCGGCGTGCGCCTCGAGAACCTCTACGCCGTGAAGGACGCCCGCCCCACCGGCGCGAACGGCGATGCGGGATCGAACGGCGCCGCGAAGTGGCTCGCGTTCGAGCCGCTGACGTGGATCCCCTTCGATCCGTCGCTGACGGACGACGCGATGCTCGAAGCTCCGGAGCGCGCGTGGCTGCGCTGGTACCACGGCGAATCGATCGCGCGGCTCGCGCCGCACCTCACGCGCGAGGAGAACGAAGAACTGCGTCGATCGATCGGTTGAGCCGCGACGCGCGCGGCGCGAAGCCTCAGGCGCTCAACTCGGCGCTGCCGCCGCTCGGCGCGTCCCCTTCGGTGCGCTCCTCGGCGGTCGGCTTCTCCTTCTTCACGAGCTGATACTCGTACTTCGCGTTGGTCGGCGCATACCGGAGGAAGCCCTTCGAGCACTCTGGGCACTTCCACTCGAGCAGCGCGCTCATGTTGACGTTGTAGTGGATCAGCACGTTGTTGTGCTGGTTGACGTAGATCTCGAACCCGCAGTCCCGGTTGTCGCACCGGAACTTCAGGACGGTCAGATTCGTGCTCTTCATCGGACCCCTTCCGAAGACGGGGCGCTCCGGCTGCGCGACGGGTAATTGGCTGAGCACGTCAAGGCGACGTCCACGCACGGTTACGCCATTCATGAGGTGGGAGGCGGGCACTGCGAACTGCGAGGAAGACTGTCGGACCGCCGAACCTCTTCCTGAAGAACGAAGCGAGGCACATTGAATCCCGAGCCGCGGCGCGAGTCAAAGCCGGATTCTCGTCCCTGCAGGCAACGTCGCGCTTGCGCGCGAGTTACGACCGCGATGCAGGTTCCTTGTGGTGCTCGATGCGGTCCCCTTCGATCCTCTCGAGCATCTCGTTCGTGACGTCGCCGGTCGGGTAGTCGCCCGTGAAGCAGGCGTTGCAGAACTTGGTGATCTCGGGATTGCCCTCGCGCGTCGCGTCCTCGAGGTGCTCGAGCGTCTGGTAGAGGACGAAGTCGGCGCCGATCTCGCGCGCGATCTCCTCGGGGCCGCGCCCCTTCGCGATGAACTCGTTCTTGGTCGACATGTCGATCCCGTACACGCACGGGTGGCGGAGCGGCGGCGAGTAGGAGGCGAAGTAGACCTTCTTCGCTCCCGACTGGCGGGCGAGCTGCACGATCTGCCGCGAGGTGTTGCCGCGCACGATCGAGTCGTCGACGAGGAGCACGTTCTTGCCCTCGAACTCGATCTGAATGGGGTTCAACTTCGCCCGAATCGACGACTTCCGCTGCTTGTCGTTCGGCATGATGAAGGTGCGGCCGATGTAGCGGTTCTTGACGAACCCCTCGCGGTACTTGATGCCGAGCTCGCGGGCCATCGACATCGCCGCGGTCGTCGCCGACTCCGGGATCGGGATGATGACGTCCGGCTGCAGGCCGGTCTTCCGCCACAGCTCCGCGAGCTTTTGCCCCAGTCGCAATCGCGTGCGGTACACGCTGACCTTGTCGAGGAAGGAGTCGGGGCGCGCGAAGTAGACGTACTCGAACAGGCAGGGGGTGTGGACGCCGTTCACGAGCTGCTTGCGGACCGGCGGCGTCCCGTCGAGCGGCTTGAAGAAGGCCTCGCCCGGGAGGAGGTTCTCGATCTTGTGGAAGTCGAGCAGGTCGAGGACGACGCTCTCGGATGCCGCGCACCACGACGTTCCGGTCGGGTCCTCGCGCCGGCCGATCATGATCGGCTTGATCCCCGCGGGGTCGCGGAACGCGAACATCCCTTTCCCGGCGACCATCCCGACCACCGAGTAGGCGCCTTTCAGGCGGCCGAACGAGTCGCGGATCGCGGAGAACAGGAGGTCCGGAGTGAACGGCGCCGGGGAGCGCTTCTCGAGCTCGTCGGCGAGGACGTTCAGGATGACTTCGGCGTCGCACGTCGAGTTCATCAGCCGGCGGTCGTCCTGCTGGAGCGACTCCGTCAGCTCGTGGACGTTCGTGAGGTTGCCGTTGTGGCAGAGCGCAAGGCCGTACGGGTGCGTGAGGACGAACGGCTGCGCGTTCTCTTCTCCCCCGCCGCCGGTCGTCGGATACCGGACGTGTCCGATGCCGACCGACCCGCGCAGGAGCGGCGCGTCTTCCAGCGCGAAGACGTCGCGCACGAGCCCGGCGCCGCGCTTCATGTGGAAGCGTTCGTCGAAGGTCGCGATGCCCGCGGCGTCCTGCCCGCGGTGCTGGATCGCGATCAAGCCGTCGTACAGCTCCGGGAGCACCGCTCCGGCCGAACGAACGACTCCGATGAATCCGCACATAGTTGCCCGCCCGCCTCGTCCCGCGGCGGGGTCACGACGCCGCGAGCCGCGATGATAGCGTCAGCGTGAAGAACGTGTCAGCCGCTCTCCAATTCACCGAGAACGGCGTCGAACGCGGCGACGAAGTCGTCGATCTCCTTCGTGATGACGTCCGCGAGGAACAGGATCCGGAGGCGCGATTCGTCGGCCGCGGCGCCCGCTCCGAGCAGCTTGAGGCCGCGCTTCCACGCCAGTTGGATCATCTCCTCGCGGCGGCGCACCGTCACTCCGAACATGCATCCGAGTCCCGAGAAGCCGGTCAACAGCGACGGATGGCGCTCGGCGAGCGCGGCGAGGCGCTCGCGGATGTACTCGCCCTTGATGCGCTCGTTCTCGAGGTAGGTCTTGCCGAGGAAGAGCGGGTCCTGGTGCGTCGTGAGCGTCTTCACGACCGTGTACCCGATCGTGTTGTCGAACACCTTGCCGCCGCCCCACGTGTTCGAGTGCCAGCCGGTTTCGAGGTGATCGTTCAACTCGGCGGGCGCGAGCGTGACGCCGACCCACGCGCTCTTCGCGATCGTGATGAGATCCGGATGCACGCGCAGGTGCTCGTGGACGAACGGCGCGCCGGTGCGTCCGAACGACTGCACCTCGTCCGCGAGATAGAGGATGTCGTGGCGCTTGCACGTCGCCTTGATGCCTTCGAGGAATCGCGTGTCGGCGAGCCGGTAGCCGCCTTCGCCCTGGAACCCTTCGATCGCGAACATCGCGACCAGCTCCGCGGGGATCAACCCGCGGTCGAGCACCGAACGCACGCCGCCCGGCGCCGCGACGATCTCGTTCAGCGGACGCGGGTCGAGCAGCTTGTCGATCGCGTCCGGCGTCGAGTTGAACGCGATGTGCCGCATCCAGCGGAACTTCGAGTACCCGACGTGGTGCACCTTCTTCGAGCGCGTGAGGTGGAGCGCGCCGAGCGTGCGGCCGTGGAACGATCCTTCGCAGGCGAGCAGGAACAGCGGGTAGTCCGCGTACAGCGGCTCCTGGCCCGCGGCGGTCTTGAAGTACGGAACCGGCGCGATGTCGAGCTGCGCCATCAGCTTGCCGAGCGTCTCGAGGCCGTGCTTCGCGACGAGGCGCTTCCAGCGCACGCGCTGCGCGAGCTTGATCGCGGCCTCGTTCGCTTCGGTGCCGCTGTTCGAGAAGAACACGCGCCATCCGCCCGGCCGCGGGAACGCGGCGTTCGCGAGATCCGAGAGCAGCTCGGCGAACATCGCGGAAGTGACGACGCCGTCGAGGCCCGGCCGCGCGGCGAAGTAGTCGTCGGTCGCGATCTCGCGACGCAGCGCGAGCCGCAGGTCGCGCAGGCGATCGACCGCGCGCAGCAGGTTCGGGTGGTTCTCGTCGAACAACTTCTGCGCGACGCCGAGGTAGGCGTCGAAATGGATGCCGTTCCGCGCGAGCACGTAGTGGCCGGAGATCGGATAACCGAGTTCGAGGACCGGTGCGCCTTCGCCGTGCGTCGTCGTGAACAGCCGCGCCTGGGTCGCAACGCGCGCGTTCTCCGCCACCGCGTCGTCGGGCGCCGCGGTCAGTGCGACGCGGGCGGTGCCGCGGTTCAGTCGCGCGCCGGCGACTTCGACGTCCGGGAACGCGTAGCGCTCGCGCTCGGCGAGCACGTCGTATCCGTCGACGGTGGTGCGAATCGCTGGGTCAGTGACGGCCATTGGTTCCTACCTCCACATTCTTCGCACCGCGCGACGGTTCCTGAAGGTAGGAACCCCCGCGGTCGCAGGCGCGGCGACGCCGCATCTCGAATTGGGTGAGCGCCCATGTGTTGAGTTCCGGGCGCAGCCCGCGTTCTGGACTCCCGAGAGGAACGGCGCGCGCGCCGTGATCAGAGCAGCTCGATCTCCTGCTCGGCGATCGCGCGCTCGCAGTACGCGCAGCGCAGCCGGAGCGGAGAGCGTTCGAGCAGACGGAATCGCGAGCGCACGTGCTCGTGGTTCGTGATGCAGGCCGGGTTCAGGCAGCGCAACACGCCGTCGACGGCGTCGGAGAGCTGCGGCCGCAGTTTCGACACGACCTTGAAGTCGCGGATGATCGAGAGCGTCGCTTCGGGCGACAGCAGGGCGATCTTGTTGGTCTCCTCCTGCGTGAGCTCGCGGTTCTCGATCTTGATGAGGTCCTTGTGGCCGAGCTTGCTCGACTCGAGGTTGAGTCCGACCGCGACGAACCCGGCGTTCGACAGGCCGAGCACGTCGAGCACGCGGAGGCCGGTGCCCTTCCGCAGGTGATCGATCACGGTGCCCTGGCGGAGCGCCGAAACCTTGATCGTCTGTTCCTCGTTGAGCACGCGATCACTCGGCATCGGCGGCCCCCAAGAGCAAAGACAACAGCGTCTTCCGCACCGTCACCCCGTTCTTCGCCTGCAGGAAGTAGGCGGACCCTTCGTAGTCGTCGAGATCCTGCGCGATCTCGTTCACGCGCGGCAGCGGGTGCATCACGGTCACCGGGCGCGAGTAGATCGAGAGCGCCTTGCGATCGAGCCGGTAGGCGTTGCGCACCTTCTCGTACTCGACGAGGTCGGGGAACCGCTCCTTCTGGATGCGCGTGGTGTAGAGGATGTCGACGTCGCGCGGCAGCACGCTCGGATCGAACTCCTCGGTGATGCGGACACCCGGGCGCGAGAGCTCGTGGAGCAGGTCCGGCGGCAGCCGGAGCTGCGGCGGCGAGACGAGCACGAGGTCGTTGCCGAAGCGGACCAGCGTGTCGAGCAGCGAATGCACCGTGCGGCTGTAGCGCAGGTCGCCGAGGAACGCGACGCGCAGTCCGTCGACGCGGTGGTGCAGTTTGCGGATCGTGTAGAGATCGAGCAGCGTCTGCGTCGGATGCTGGTTCGCGCCGTCGCCGCCGTTGATCACCGGCAACTCGGTCGAGTCCGCCGCGAGGCGCGCGGCGCCTTCGTGCTTGTGGCGGATCACGATGATGTCGCAGTAGTTCTCGACCATGCGGATCGTGTCGGAGAGCGACTCCCCCTTCGACACCGACGACATCGCCGCGTCCGCGAAGCCGATCGTCGAGCCGCCGAGCCGCGCCATCGCCGCCTCGAACGACAGCCGCGTGCGCGTCGAAGGCTCGAAGAAGAGGCAGCCGAGGATCTTGCCGTCGAGGATCGGGCGGTCGAACTTCTCGAAACGCTCGCACGCGTCGAGGATCCGCACGATGTCGCGCGTCTCGAGATCGCGGACGGAGATGATGTCGCGGCCTGCGAACGAACGACGGTTCGAGGACTTCGCGCTCATCGATGGAGTTTCGCCGGAGGGCTTCATCACATCGGTTCTCGGCGACCAGGGGCCGGACCAACGGGCGTGGTGACGTTAACAGGAAGCGTCATGATCGGCAACGCGGCCGCGGTCGCGCCGGGAGGCGCGGGAGAGTCGGACGAGCTCGACGCCGTTCACCGTGACGTGGGCGGCGATCGGCGCGAGCAGACCGCCGCTCCAGTTCGCGAGCGCGCCGAGGACGACGCCGGCGAGCGTCGCGAAGATCGCCCAGCCGCGGAAGTCGCGCGAGAGGCCGCCATGCAGCGCGCCGAACACGATCGCCGTCGCCGCGAGGCCGACGGCCGGTTGCAGCGCGCCGCGGAACAGGAGTTCCTCGGCGACCCCGGATGCGCCTGCCATCCCGAGCGCGAGCGGGATCGAGAGCGGGCGCAGCGCGTCGACGAGTTCGGCGCGGAGTCTGCCGACCCAGCGGGCGCGCGAAAGCGCCGTCCTCGTCACGATCGCGACGCCGAGCCCGACGGCCAGCCCCGTGATCGCGCCGACGGCAAATCCGACGCGCGGCGCGCCGAGCTTCTCGAGGATCGGATCGCCGCGGCGATGCATCCACGCGAGTCCGCCGGCGGCGAGCGCGGCGTAGAACGCGAGTCCGAGCGCGATCAGGCGCGCGCGCGACGGGGCGGCATCAACCACGCGAAGTCACGCGCTCGGTCGTCTTGAAGTGGAGCTTGGCGACGCGGGCGAGCACGTCGTGCCCGCCGCTCGCGAAGACGCGACGCCCGCATGCCTCGACCGCGGCCGAGGCGCCGGGCAAGAGTCGCGTGCCGGCGCGGATCGAGCCCCGGTCGAGCGACGCGAGGAAGCGCGCGCGCGCGACGAACGACGCGGCGGCGACCGCGGGATTCTGCTCCGCACGCGGCACCTGGATGAACTCGATCCCGGCCGCGGCGCCCCCGAGGTTCCGCTCGACCCACGGCTCGGTGCTGAATCGATCGACGACGATCCGCTCGCATGGACCGCGCGCGAGCAGCTCGCGGATCGCTCGCGCGTGCGCCCGCCCGAGGATGATGTTCACGTTGCCGACCTCGAGGTGCGTGCGGTTGTATTCCTCGGGCTCGAGCTCGACGACGGCGATCGCGACGTGCTTCGCGAGCTCGGCGGCCGCGGCGCGGACCTCCGCGTCGCCCGCCGTCTTCGAATCGCGCACTCCGAGCCGCGCGACGAGCGGGAGGTCGGCCGGCGTGAGTCGGCACGCGGCGACGACGAGCGAGCCGAAGTAGTCGCCTTTGCCGGACTCGTCGCTCCCGATCGTCGGGCCGCGCACGGACGCGAGCGTGCTCGCGCTTCCTCCCGTGCCATCCGCGTCAGGCGTCAGCGCGTCGGCGAATCGATCGAGGAACGCCGCGACGCGCGCGCCTTGCGCGACGAGTTTCCCGCTGCGGTAGGCGACGACGCGCACGCCGTCGCCGGCGGCGGCGAAATGCGCGTGCGG
>CAZBOK010000197.1:0-8749 GCA_964493525.1 uncultured Phycisphaeraceae bacterium
GGTGCTCCGCTCGGTCGCGGCGCGGCTCGTCATGCCGGAGTACATGTTCACCGGCGACGCGAGCAACGCGAACATGGCGTCGACGTTCGCGGCGACGTCGCCGGCAACGAAGAACTTCCAGCGGCATCAGGGCCGGACCGCGGCGTTCTACTCGGCCGCGCCGCGGCGCGTGATCGCCGGCGCCGTGCGCGTCGGCGCGCTCCCGCCCATCTGCGCGCAGCTCGTGGTCAAGGCGACGGGTCCGATCGTGGAAATGCGCGACCCGGAGAAGGACGCGCGCGTTCGCCAGATCGAGAAGCGCGAAGGCGTGCTCTCGGTTCAGACGTGGACCGCGGAGACCGGGCGCGACTACCAGCGGGAACAACGTCTCCGCGCGGAGCACCAGGCCAACTACGGCATCGACCAGCCGCTCGACGATCCGAACGCGGCGAACGGCGAGCCGACGGATGGGGCCGACCCGGCCGACGCCAACCCGAACGACGGCGGAGATCCCGCCGAGGAGTAGTACTTGAACGTCGACACGATCAAGTCGCTCGCGACGCGGCCGCGCGTTCCGTTCTTCCTCGCATCGCTGCGCGAGCGCGAACTCGCGTGGTACCCGGAACGCGGCGTCGGCTTCTTCCCGGTCGACCTCATGCTCCCCGTCTACGACGCGGCGTACCTCGCGAAATACGACGGCTACGCCGCCACCGAGCTCGGCCGGCGCTTGACCGATGCGCGCGTCGCGCTCGTCGAGAAGTACACCGGCGGAGAAGTGATCGACTTCGGCTGCGCGTCGGGCGCGTTCGTGAGCGCGCGCAACGGCTTCGGCGCCGACCACGGCTACCTCGGCGGCGGTCCTACGTTCGGGTACGACGTGATCCCGGAAGCCGTCGAGCGTCAGCAGCAGCGCGGTTGGTTCCGCACGTTCTTCGACCGCGAGCACCACGCGGCGACGTTCTGGGATTCGCTCGAGCACTTGCGCAATCCCGAGCTCGCGCTCGATCGCGTCGAGCGGTTCGCGTTCGTGTCGCTGCCGATCTTCGACGGACTCGAGCACGTCCTCCGCTCGCGCCACTTCCGCCGCGACGAGCACTTCTGGTATTTCACTCGCGCCGGATTCGAGTCGTTCGCCGCGCGTTGCGGATTCGACGTGCTCGAGTACTCGAGCATGGAGTCGCAACTTGGAAGAGACTCGATCGGAACCTTCGCGCTCCGCCGCGTTCGCCGGACTTGAGCTGATCGCGGCCGACGGGCCGCTGATCGTCACGACGCAGCACGGGCTCGGCGACACGGTGCTCGCGCGCGCCGCGATTCGCGAGCTGCTCAAGTGGCGGCGCGACGTCTCGGTCGTCACCGGCTGGCCGCAACTCTGGCTCGACATCCTTCCGGCGGAGCGGATCATCTCCCGCGGCTCGGTGTTCCGCGACGCCGAGCGGAACCTCTCGCGCTTCCGCGAGCTCGAGCGGCCGGCCGCGCGCGGCACGGAGCGCGCGCTGTCCTACATGGCGCGGTTCTGGGAAATGATCCGGCTGCGCCGGTCGATGCTCGCGTGCACGCTCGCCGCGGTCGGCGCGAGCTCCGGCGACGTGTCGATCGACCCGGCGCGCTTCGAAGCGGCGGGGCGCGCCGAGGCGGCGGCGGCCGGCCTCGACGTCGATCGGCCGTTCGTCATCGTGCGCTACCCGACGCTGCGCGCCGAGTGCTTTTGCGAGTCGAGGAATCCGGCGCCGGATCTCATGGCCGCGGCCGCGCGCGCGATAGTGCGCGTTGCGGAGCCGCTCGTGTCGGTCTGCTCGGTAGCGCCGACTAAGGAATGGTTCACGGAACGCGAAGCTCTCCGGCCGGCGGATCTCCGGCTCGACGCCGGCGAGCTCTCTCCGGAGGCGTACTGGTGGCTGCTCTCTCGCGCGCGCGTCGTCGTGACGCCGAACGCGAACCCGGTACTCCTCGCGCCGGCGATGGGCGGCCGCGCGTTTTGCGTCTTCGGCGGCGCCGTTCCGCCGGAGGTCGTGCTCGACAAGAACGTCGGGCCGGGTCGCGTCGACTTCGTCGCTCCGGATCCGTTCTGCGCGTGCTTCGATCCGTACCACCACTGCCGCCGCGCGATCGACGTCGAGCTCGTCGCCGCTCGCGCGCGCGCGTTTTCGGAGAGCTGCCCGTGAGCGATGCCGCATCGGTCGTGCGTTGGAAGCTGCTGAACTCGCCGGGCCCGATCGTGCTCTCCGTGCAGTCCGGTCTCGGCGATCACATCCTCGCGCGCTCCGCGGTGCGCTACCTAACCACGCTCCGGCCGGACGTATACGTCCGCTCGTCGTGGCCGCAGCTCTGGGACGGGATTCTCCCGCGCGATCGCGTGCTCCCGCGGCTGTCGCCGCTCCGCTGCCAGGCGGCGAACGAGGCGCGCTTTCCCGAGACGTGGGATCCGCCGCGCGTCGACGGGCTCGCGCTCGAGCTGACGTACATGGACCGCTTCGCCGACATGACGGCGCCCGGTTCCACGCTGACGATGCTCGAGGCGATCGCGTCGCTCGTCGGAGATCCGGCTCCGGATTGCGCGCTCGACGTGACCGCGTTCGAGGCGGAAGGGCGCCGCGCCGCTGCCGCGCTTTCGCTCGACGTCGACGCGCCGTTCCTGATCGGCCGCTACCCGACGGTCCGCTCGGAATGGTTCTGCTCGTCGCGCAATCCCGCGCCCGGCTTGATCGCGGCCGCGCTCGCCGGCGCGCGGCGGAACGACGAGCCGGTGCTTTCGGTAGCGTGGGTCGAGGCCGAAGCCGAGGAGTTCGTCGAGGCGGATCGCCCGGCCACCCACCGCGCCGAGCTCGGCGAGCTCTCGATCGAGGCGTACATCTGGCTCCTCGCGCGCGCGCGCGTGGTCGTCTCGTCGGTCTGCAATCCGACGCTCGTGACGCCGGCGGTCGGCGGCTCGGTGTTCTCGGTGTTCGGCGGAGCGGTGCCGCCGGCGACGATCTTCGACCCGCGGCTCGGTCCGGGTCATTACGGATTCGTCGCGCCCGAACCGTTCTGCGCGTGCTTCGATCCGCTGCACGCGTGCGAGAAGTCGATCCCGGTCGAGACGGTCGGGAGTATGGCGTCCGCGTTCCGCGATCTCGTCGATGCGGACGGGTAAGCGTTCGCTGAACGATTGCGCGCGCGAGACGTCGCTCGCGCGCCAAGGCTCGACCCACTTCGAAATGAACGCGGTCGCGGCCGCGGTCGACCGCGTGTACCGGCGGCGCTGGCGCGCGTTCCTCGCGAACGGCAAGGCGGCGGCGCTCTACGCCGGTATGCACGCCGAGCTCGTCGCCGTGATCGAGACGGCGCTGGTCGATACGGCGCTCGAGTCGCAGGAAGCGGTGACGCAGTGCGTCCGCTCGAACGTCGGGCCGCTGACGCTGCTCGCGCTGCACGGCGATTGGGCCGACTACCACGCGCACGCCGGCGAGAGCGCGGCGGCGGCCGTGCTCCTTGCGAAGCTCCGGGCGCAGTCGAAGCCGAAGAAGAAGCCGTCGGCCGCGGCGTCGCCGCGCGTCGCGAAGCTGTTCGCGCCGCTCACGCGGGACCAGATCCGCGACGTCGTTCACGCGAGCGTCGCCGGCAAGCGATGGCGCGATCGACTCGAGAACTACTCGGGTCGCCAAGCCGCGGCGATCGGCCGCGAGATCGAGTCGGGTCTCCTCCTCGGCCGCTCCGTGAAGCAAGTCGCCGCCGACATCCTTCCGCTCGTCGACGACGATCGCGTCGCGGCAATGACGCTCGCGCGCACGGAGCTGCACCGCGTGTCGGTCGAGGTTCAGCTTGCGGCGTGGAAACGGCAGCTCGGGCCGCGCGCGGTCAAGGAGTGGATTTACCTCGCGACGCTCGACAATCGGACGCGGAAGACGCACGCGGCGAACGATAAGAAGCGATTCCGCGTCGGCGATCCGCCACCGAAGACGCTCTCGGAACCCAACTGCCGATGCGCGCTGCAACCCGCGTTCACGCGCTTCTCGAACCTCGGACTTCCGCAGTCCGTCGTGCGCGCATTGAACGGGATCCGCGGCGAGCGGCCGGCGAAGGTCTTCTCCGATGGGAAGTGGAGGTCGACGGTGCTCGAGGGCGGAACGACGTACGGGCAATGGTTCGACGCGCTGCCGAAGGCGAAGCAACGCGAGATCCTCGGGCCGCGTCTGTTCGACCAGATCACGAGCGGCGGCCGTCGCAAAGCGAAGTGGTCGACCGCGCTCGAGGCGTCGGGCGAGAAGCGGCCGCGGCGCCGCGCGGGCTGATCTCCGCGAGAAAGTATTGACGAGTCGCCGCGCTCCGTGGCTACCATCCGCGCGACGCGGCGACGGAGGACTCGGTCATGGCGGCATCCGGCAAGCTCTACGTCGAGAAGTGGGTCGACAATGCGGGCGCGACGCAGCGCGCGTGCACCGCGCAGGCCGACGGAGAATCGCAGGGAACGTGGGACGCGCGCCACGCCGCGTTTGTCGCCGCGGCGACCGCGAAAACGGGGCTGCGCGGAGGGACGACCTCGCGCACCATGATTTGCGTCGACGGGCTCGTGCTGACCTACCAGGACCACGACGGCGCGTGGACCGATACGCCGACCGTGCGCGGCGGCGGCGAGAGCGACGCGGATCTCGCGGACCGTCACATCGCGGCCGCCGGCTCGGCCTACACGGCGCATCCGAAGAAGTAGGCGCGCGCGCGTGGCCGGCGAATCATCGTTGTGGAGCCGTCTTCAACAAGCGGCGCTCGTTATCGGTCTGATCGGCTCCGTCGCAATGTCGGCGGCGCTCCTCGAGATCCGCGGGAACGACGTCGAGACACTTTCGAACGCCGTCGACAAGTCCAACGCGAAGCTCGACGCGGTCGTCGGTGCAGTGAACGCGGTCAAAGACGAAGTCTCGGAAATGAAGACGGGACAGGCCGTACTCGGCGAGCAAGTGAAGTCGGTCGCGAACGCCGCCGCGAGCATCGCCGCCACCGCGGTTACGCAGGAAGCGATGCGTCAGCACGAGCGCGCGGCGGACGCTAAACACGCGGCGCAGGATCAACGGGTCGAGGCGCTCTCAGCCGCGCTCGGGCTGCGAATCGACGCGCTCGAGAGGCGCGTCGAGCACGTCGAGTCGAACGCGCCGAAGGGTGGGAAGAATTGAATGCAGAGCGGATCGATGGTGCGCGGCGCGGTACTTCTCGGAGTGCCGTCTATCCTCGTCTGCCTCACCTGGCTGCTCCGCATCGAGCTCGAGGCTTCCGAAGTTACGCGTAGGCTCGCGGAGCAACTAATGACGAACACGCCGGCGACCGGAGCGCGCAGCACGTTCGAGCTCACCTACAAGCGGCACGGCGTCGACGTTCACGTGCACGTCGACGCGGGGCCGTTGATCTCGAGCGACGGCGAGCTCGTGCCGAGCTCCGTGATCATCGCGAAAACGGCGCTCAACATGGGGCGCACGTTCAATCGCGAGATCGACAAGGACATCGCGGCGCGAGGGCCGCTCGCGGACGACTCCGCGTCGCCGGCGTCGGCGCCGAGCGACGCGGGAAAGTAGCGCGCCGTGCCGTGCGATCCGTGGCCGGGCGTCTACCCGAACCCGCTCGACTATGAGGGCGAGTGCGGTCACGTTCACCTGACCACCGCGCGCGGCTTCGGCTGGTCGTGCGAGTACTGGGCGGCGGTTCACGACGCGGCGTGCGAGAACACGCTCGAGGAATGCCCGCCGATCTCCCTTGAGTTCCTCGCGTCGCTGCCCCAGACTCCGCTCGTTCTCCGACTCGTCGAGCGCGCTCGAGCGCGGCTCGCGTCGTGATCTTCGGGAGCTCCTATGCGAAGCGCTTCGTTGTGCGTCGTCTCGTTTCTGTTCGGCGTCTTCATCACGCTCGCCGGCGCGTGCGCCGGTCTCGGGACCGCGCAGCGCGAGTACGAGTCGCTCCCGCCGATCACGCAGGAGCACGCCGCGGACGTGCCGGGCGACCTCGCTGGCGCGATCGCGAAGGCGAGCCGCGGCGACGTCACCGGTGCGATTGCAGACGTCGGCACGATCGCGATGCACGCCCAGGAGATCGCCCACACGAAGGGCGAGGACGGCAAGGAACTCGGTTGGGCGAGCATTGGCGGCGTGATCCTGTTCGGCTTCTTGAACCGCTTCCGGCACCGGCTCTCGTGGATCTTCGGGCCGCCGGATCCGCGTCTCGAGGAGCCGCTCGCCGACGTGCTCATCGGCACGGTGCCGACGCTCGCGCCGAGCTCGAGCGGACCGTCGGCCGTCGGTACTCCCACCGGTTGACGCTTGAATCAGCGGGGCGCGCGCGTGTAGCGTTCCGCCCGTCGCGCGCCGAGTGACGCGCGATGAATCCCAGGGGGGCCCGTTCCGGAGCTCCCGAGGCCGCGCGATCGCGAGTCGCCGGCGTGCAGCAGCGATGGTTCTATCTCCGCGCGCGTAACCGAACGGGTTCGACCGTTCGGCCGTTCTCCGCGCTCGTCGCCGAGGGCGTCAAGGCGACGTTCGCGCGACGCGTGAAGGGCGGCGCCGCGGCGCTGCAGAATCTCTCGTTCGACTCCGCGCGCTTCACGACCGCGCAGGCGGAAGCGTGGCGGCGCGCGCGCGGCGAGGACGAGATCGCGCGGCTCGCGAAGATCACGGAGCCGGTGTACCTCCGGTTCGTCGAGCGCGTCTCGGGAGAGATGGGTAAGCCGGTCGTCGATCGCACCGCGCACATGATCCGCGGCGTGAAGCTGATCGGGTCGACGAGCAAGAATCGCCGGCGCTACGGCGAAGCGATTCCGAACGCCGTCGGTCTGTACGAAGGCGCCTGGGTGCACATCAATCACCCGCGCGACAAGGACGGCAACCTCCTCATCAACGGGCCCGACCAGGTCGAGACGCGCTTCGCGCAGGTCGAGAACGCCGAGCTCCGCAACGGCGTCGACGGGCCGGAGGTCTGGGGCGATCTCAACTACAACCCGCACCACATCTACGCCGAGCAACTCCTCTGGTGGGCCGAGGAGAAGCCGAACGCGATCATGCTCTCGCACCGCTTCAACGGGACGGGAATGATCAACCCGACCGACGGATGGGTCGACGTCACGTCGATCGACCAGGTCGTCGCGGTCGACCTGGTCTGCGAAGGCGGTACGACCAACGGTCTCGCCGAGGACCGCGAGAGCGACGCCGGCGACGCGGCGGACGACGGCGCGGAGAACACGAACGAAGGCGACGACGCGCGCGAGCTCTCGACGCTCGAGACGCGCGCGGTGGCGCGACTCATCGCGTCCGGCCGCGATCCCGAGACGGCTCGGGCGATCGCGCTGGCCGGCGCGGAAGACGACACGGCGGACGACCGCACCGCGGCGGCCGCGAACACGGAGGAGCACGACGACATGAAGCTGAACCTTGCCGAACTCTCGACCGCGGCGATCCTCGAGGCGCGCCCGGATCTCGTCGACGCCGTGAAGGCGACGCTCGCCGGGTCCGAAGAGGTCACCAAGCTGCGCACCGAAAACGCGGCGCAGGCGAAGAAGATCACCGAGCTCGAGGCGAAGGTCGAAGGATTCGAGGCGGCGAAGAAGACGGAAGAGAAGCGCGCGCGCGTGCGTACGCTCGCGGTCGAGAAGCTCGGCGACGCGAAGCACGTCTCGGCCGTCTTCCTCGAGGCGCTCGTGAACGCCGAGTCGGACGAGCGCGTCGCCGCGTTGATCGAGGACCGTCGCACGGTGCTCGGTCTCGCGAAGGCGCCGACGTCGAATCGCAAGTCGGCGACCGACCAGGCCGGCGGCGAAGGCGCGACGTCGGGCGGCGAAGGCTCCGCGGCCGCGCCGCTCCCGAAGGCCGACGCGTTCGTCGGCGCTCTCCTCGGACCCTGACGCCGGCGCGAGTCGCGATCCGGTCTCGTCGAACTCTCAACCCTCAGAACGAAGGAAAAAGTCATGAGCGACATTCAGCGGCATCGGAGCGGTCCGGGCCTCATCCGGGAGTACCCGGTCGACGCATCGGTCGCGATGGAGATCGGCGACCTCTGCTTCGTCGACACCGACGACGTGAAGCCGGCCGGCTACATCCCGCTCGGGACCACGGCCGCGCTGACGCAGGACGCGTTCCACGACCTGTTCATCGGCGTGGCGGCCTCGGCGCACGACGCGAACGACACGAAGGTCACGAAGGCGCGCATCATCACGCCGTCGCCCGACGACGTGTTCGAGTTCGATTGCGTGTCGGCGGCGTACAACATCGGCACGCTCGTCGGCATCGCGACGACCGGCGCGTCGCTGCCCCAGCCCCAGAAGCTGACCTCGGTCGGCTCCGAAGGCACCGCGGTCGGCTACGTCGACGGCCAGTACCCGGCCGGCACGACCAAGATCATGGTGCGGCTGTTCCCGACGAAGCTCGGCGGCGGTCCGCAGACGCCGTCCTAATCGGACGCGAGCTCCTCGTCGACGTCGATCGCACTTCCCTCTCAAGCCGAAAAGGAAAACTCGTTCATGTCTCCCACGATCAAGGCGCGACCCGGCCAGCGCATCCGAGCGGCCGAACTTCGTTCGCTGTACGACACGCACGGCGCGCTCGGCACCTGCTCGCTGCTGCGTGACTCGCTCCTCTCTGGCGCGCTGCGCCCGGAGAACTTCTCGCTCCGTGCGCTCGCCGAGGCGTTCATCCCGAACTGGGCGACCGCGCTCCTGCCGGATCCGAGCAACGTGCTGGCCGGCGCGGAAGCCGCGGTCGACTCGACCGCGTTCTCGAACATCAGTCAGCAGCTGATGTACTCGTCGGTCCTCGAGGGC
>CAZBOK010000198.1:0-8657 GCA_964493525.1 uncultured Phycisphaeraceae bacterium
CGTTCATGAACGATTGCGCCTTCACGGATCAGGAGTATCCTCCCGCTTCGCCTGAAGTCTGGGGGCGCCAGCACGCGAGGGTTGGCGCCGAGTTTCGCGAGGCCGTCGGAGAGAGGACCCGCGAGTTCGTTCGGGCGTGCTGCCGGAAGTTTTCTCGGGCTCTCATTCTGTCTGCCTCTCTGTCCCGCAACAGGGAGGTCTTCATGAACGTGTCGCGTTTGCGCGACGCTGTGGCGCTCCTGCTCGCTCTCGGGGTCGCACCCGGGGCGTTCGCCCAGCTCGCGCAGAGTTCCAATTACAAGTTGGACGCAATGGGTCTCGGCGCCGCTGGAGGCGGCACCGCGTCGGCCAATTACGTCGCCTACACGACGCTCGGAGAGTTGTCGGGTGGGACCTACACCGCGACGAACTCGAAAGCAGATGTCGGGTTCCTCGGTGCGGTCGACCCTGACTTCCCGAGCGGCTTGTTGTTGTTCGCGGTCTCGCCCGACTACGGTCCGAAGGTCGGTGGCACGTCCGTGACGGTCACCGGTTTCAACTTCGACAAGTTCGGCTCGGGTCCCTCGATGGTGGCGTTCGTCGGCGGCGTGCCGGCGAGCAGCGTGGCGGTTGCTTCGAACACGACGATGACGATGACGGTGCCGCCCGGGTTGATCGGACCGCGCTCCGTCGCCATCGCGAACTCGATCGGCGCTGCGTTCAAGGCCGACGGGTTCACGTACACGCCGGCGATTCGCACGCCGGGGACGGTGGTTCGCGGCGGCACGCTCAACATCACGAACTATGGCGCGCTCGGCGATCAGTACACGACGTTCGTCTCGACGTCGACGTGCACGCTCGCCGCTCCGCCGTACGGAACGTTGTTGATCGGCCCGTTCCCGTTCCTGCAGTTGATCGCGCCGACGGCGTACCCCGGTCCGAACGGCGTCGCGGTCAATTCCTTCCCGGTCCCGAACCTGCCCGCACTCGCGAACCTGACGGTGCATTTCCAGTCAGTGTCGCTGTACGCGTCGGGTCCGCCTCCGGGACTGCTGACCAACGCTTCGACCACGACGATTCTCTGACATACAACTTCACAGACCAATCAATCGAGGAATGAAGACGATGAGACTGCTGACCCGACTCACTGGACTCTTGTTCGCGGCGACGCTCTGCGTCCCCGCGTTCGCGAACCCGAACCTGCTGTTCTTCCAGGCCCGTCTGAAGGACGGGGCCGGCACGCCGATCAACGGCACCGGCATCAACGTCACGTTCTCCATCTGGGACGCTTCTTCCGGCGGCACCCAGTTGTGGACCGAGACGCAGAGCCTCGACGTGGTGAACGGCGTGACGAACGCGCTGCTCGGCGCGTCCACCGCGCTCCCGCTCAACCTCTTCGACGGTCGTGACCGCTACCTCGGCATCGCGGTCGCCGCCGATCCGGAGATGACGCCGCGCCAGTTGATCGCGGCGACCCCGTTCGCGCTGCGTGCGAACGACGTCGTGGGCGACATCAATCCGAACTCGGTGACGATCAACGGCGTGCCGGTGATCGACTCCGCGGGCAACTGGATCGGCAGCCCGACCGGGCTCGTCGGCCCGCCGGGCCCCGCGGGCCCTCCGGGCGCGAACGGCAACGACGGCGCGGACGGCGCGGACGGCATGGACGGCGCGCAGGGTCCGCAGGGTGATCCGGGTCCGGCCGGTCCGACGGGTCCCGCGGGTCCCGCCGGCCCTCCGGGCGCTTCGCCCTTCACGCTGAGCGGTTCGGACGCGGTCTACACCGCCGGCAACGTCGGCGGCGGCACCTCGACCCCGACCAGCGCGATGCACGGCGTGTCGACGACGTCGAACGGCGTGCGTGGTGACACGAACGTCGCGGCCAGCTTCGGCGTGCTCGGCACCAACACGAGCTCGGGCGCCAACGCGATCGGTCTGTCGGGACAGTCGACGACCAGCACCACGGGCATCGGCATGTTCGGCACGGCGACCGGCATCGGCATCCAGGGCCAGGCTTCGAACACGACGGGCAAGGCGATCGTCGGTCTCGAGACCAGCACGACGGGCGCGACCACGGGCGTTCAGGGCCAGGTCGGCAGCACGACGGGCGTGGGTGTTTTCGGTACCAACACCGCGACCACCGGCAGCTCGGTCGGCATCCAGTCCCAGACGGCGAGCACCTCCGGCATCGCGACCTTCTCGATCGCCACCGCAGCGACCGGTTCGACCCAGGGTCTTCAGGCCACGACGACGAGCCCGACGGGCGTCGGCATCCTCGGTGTCGCGGGAGCGTCCGCGACGGGCGTCGCGATCCAGGGTCAGACGGCGAGCGGCGGCGCGCGTGCGATGATCGCCCTCAACACCAGCACGACGGGCACGGGCACGGCGTTCTCGGCGCAGACGAACAACCCGAACGGCACCGCGGTCACCGCGAGCGCTTCGGGTGTCGCCGGCTCGGGCACGTTCGGCACCGCGATCATCGCGTCCTCCAACGTCCAGTCGGACGGCACGGGCGTGTTGGCGAGCGCGAACGGCACCGGCACAGTCGGTCCGTGGGCGGTCAGCGGTTCGACGAGCGGTAACGGCGGTACGTCGATCGGCACGGCCGCGATCGGCATCCGCGGCATCGCGAGCGGCACGTCGGTCGCCGGAACGAACTTCCGCGTCGGCGTGTACGGTCAGGTGGTGACGCCCGACACGAACGCGTGGGCCGGCTACTTCGACGGCAAGGTGAACGTGACCGGCGACCTCAACGTGGCGGGCAACCTCTCGAAGGGCGGCGGCACGTTCAAGATCGACCACCCGCTCGATCCGCTCAACAAGTTCCTGTACCACTCGTTCGTCGAGAGCCCCGACATGAAGAACATCTACGACGGGGTCGCCACGCTTGACGGCAGCGGTAGCGCGGTCGTGACGTTGCCGGACTGGTTCGGCGTGCTGAACAAGGATTTCCGGTATCAGCTCACGTGCGTCGGCGGCTTCGCGCCGGTCTACGTCTCGAGCGAGATCACCGACAATCACTTCAGCATCGCGGGCGGCCAGCCGGGCATGAAGGTGTCGTGGCAGGTGACGGGCATCCGCCAGGACGCGTACGCGAACGCGCACCGCGTCCAGGTCGAGGTCCAGAAGAACGCGACGGAGCGCGGCAAGTACCTCTATCCGGAAGCGTTCGGACTCCCGGCCAACATGGGCATCAACTTCCGCGACCTCAGCCCGAAGGAAGCGGCTGCGGCGAAGGCGGAGCTGATCCGCAACGCCGAGGAGCGTGAAGCCCTCGATCCCAAGAAGATGCAGCGCAACTGATCCGCGCCTTCTGATCGAGTGATGACGACATCGGGGCCCCGCACCAGCGATGGTGCGGGGCCCCGTGTCCTTAGAATCCCGCCCCACATGTCGACGCCGCGCTTTCCGCAATCGCTGTCGATCGTGCTCCCCGCCTTCAACGAGGAAGGCAACATCGAGCGCGCGGCACGCCAATGCCTCGACGTCGGCAAGGCGCACTGGTCGAAGTGCGAAGTGATCGTCGTCGACGACGGCTCGAAGGACGACACCGCGAAGGTGGTGCGCGCGGTCGCGGCGGAGCATCCCGAAGTGCGCCTCATCTCGTTCGAGAAGAACCGCGGCTACGGCGCCGCGATCGCCGAGGGGTTCCGCGCCGCGCGGCACGACCTCGTGTTCTTCACCGACTCCGACCTGCAGTTCGACGTGCGCGAGCTTCCCGACCTGATGCCGCTGCTCGATCACGCGGACGTCGTGTTCGGGTTCCGCGTGTACCGCTACGACTCGGTGCTCCGCTGCCTGTTGTCGTGGGTCTACAACCGGATCGTGCGCGTGCTCTTCCTGGTGCGCGTGCGCGACGTCGACTGCTCGTTCAAGCTGTTCACGCGTCCCGTGGTCGATCGACTCGAGCTCGAGTCGAAGGACTTCTTCATCGACACCGAGATGGTCGCGCGGTCGAGCCGCATGGGCGCGCGCGTCGTCGAGAAGGGCGTGCGCCACTACCCGCGGACGGCGGGCCACACGTCGGTGCGCCCGAGCCACATCCCGAAGACGCTGTGGACCGTGGCGCGGATGTGGTTCCGCATCTGGCTGCCGGGGTTCTCCGGCGCGAAGCGGACGCCGCGCATGACCGACCCCGCGCCGTCGCGCGCGCCGGCCGCGACGCCGTGAAGCAGACGGTCCACGCCGTCTACCGCGGCGAGCGCGATCACTGGTGGTTCCGCGCGCGTCGCGCGATCTTCGCGGCGATCCTCGATCGCTCGGCGCCGCTTCCGAGCGGTGCGCGCATCCTCGACCTCGGGCCGGGGCACGGAGTGAACGGATCGATCCTGCAGCCGCGCGGCCGGTGGATCGCGCTCGACGTCGCGCGCGATTCGCTCGACGGTTGCCGCGCGGGAGGGGCGCTCGCGCTGCAGTCCGACGCCGCGCGCGTGGCGGCGAAGGACGGCGCGTTCGACCTCGTGTGCGCGCTCGACGTGCTCGAGCATCTCGACGACGACGCGACCGCGCTCGCGGAGTGGCGGCGCGTGACACGTGCCGGCGGTCGGCTCCTGTTGTCGGTGCCGGCGTTCTCGTTCTTGTGGGGGCGGCAGGACGTGCTGTCGGAGCACCGGCGCCGCTACACGCGGCCACGGCTGCGCGCGCTCGTCGAGCGGGCCGGGTTCGAAGTGCTCCGGCTCAGTTACTTCAACACGTTGCTGTTCCCGCCGATCGCGCTCGTGCGCCTGCTGATGCGCCCGTTCCTCGCGCGTTCCGTGCGGCGCGGCGGATCCGACCTCTCGATGCCGCTGCCCGTCGTCGATCGGCTGCTGTACGCGTCGTTCGCCGTCGAACGCCACTGGCTCGTGCGCGCGGACCTTCCGGTCGGCGTGTCGCTTCTCTGCGTCGCGAGGCCGCGCGGGTGAACGCGCCGCGCGCGCGGGGCCGCTTGCCCCTCACGGTCGTCCTGCTCGGCTTCACGAGCTTCCTGACCGATCTCGGCGCGGACATGATCTTCCCGCTCCTCCCGCTGTTCCTCACGACGGAGCTCGGCGCGGGCGCCGCGTTCCTCGGCACGATGGAGGGTGCGGCCGACACGGTGCAGAGCGCGCTGCAGCTCGTGTCGGGCCGGTTGTCGGATCGCGTGCGCTCGCGCCGCCCGCTCGTGTTGCTGGGCTACCTCCTCGCGGTCACGGCGAAGCCGCTCGTCGCCGTCGCGACCGCACCGTGGCAGGTGTTCGTCCTTCGCGCGGCGGATCGATCGGGCAAGGGGATCCGCACCTCGCCGCGCGATGCGCTGCTCGCCGACGTCGCGCCCGTGGGCGCCGCAGGACGCGTCTACGGTTTCCATCGCGCGATGGACCACGCCGGCTCGCTCGTCGGACCGCTCGTCGCGGCGCTGTTGCTGTGGCTGGGGATGTCGCTGCGCAACGTGTTCCTCTCGGCGGCGATCCCCGGAATCCTGTCCGTGCTGTTGCTCCTGCGCTTGCGCGAGCCGGAGCGCCCGGCGCGTGCGGGAGAGGGAGAGACGATCGGCGGCCCGCTGCCGCGAGAGTTCCGGCGTTACCTCCTCGCCGTCGGCGCGTTCGCGATCGGCGTGGTCTCCGACGCTCTCCTGCTCCTGCGCGCGAACGAGCTCGGCGTCGGATCGACGCAGCTCACGATGCTCTACGCGGCGATGAACGCATCGAAGGTGGTGCTGACGATGGCCGGCGGACGACTCGCCGATCGGTTCGATCGCAGGCTGCTCGTCGCGCCGGGCTGGCTCGTCGCCGCGTGCGTCTACGTCGGCCTCGCGTTCGCCGCGTCGCCCGGCGCCGTGTGGTTCTGGTTCGTCGCGTACGGCGCGTACTACGGGCTCACCGAACCGGCAGAGCGCGCGCTCGTGAAGGAGCTGGTTCCGGCGGCGATTCGCGGCCGCGCGTTCGGAACGTTCCACCTCGTGCTCGGGGCCGCGTCGTTGCCCAGCGGCATCGCCGTCGGGCTGATCTGGAAATCGTTCGGAGCGCCGATCGCATTGATCTCGAGCGCCGCCGTCTGCGTCGTCGCGGCGGCGCTGCTGCTCCTGCTCACGCGCCCCGAGCGTCCAGCCCGCTGACTCGCGCCGCGCGCCACGCGAACCCGACGCCGATCAACGCGCCGAGCGTCACGATCCCGAGCGTCGCTTCGTCGCGCGACGCCGCCGTCGCCGCGACGCCGCCGAGGAGTCCGCACGCCGGGCCGGCGAGGTAGCCGACGCCGATCAGCGCTTCGTGCGTGCCGCCCGCGTCCACTTCCGCGGCGCCGACCGCCATCGCGTAGTAGAGCGCCGCGGTGTAGAGCGCGGCGGCGCCGGCGCCGAATGCGAGCAGGCCGCCGACGAGCGTCGCGAACCCGAGCGGCCACGATCCGGTCGCCGAATGCACGAGCGGCGACGAGAGGCAGCCCGCGAAGCCGACCAGCAGGAGCAGCGCGCCGACGACGGCGGTCGCGAAGTGTCCGTGCCAGCCGTGCCAGCGCTCCATGGTCCCGAACGTGACGAAGCGCATCGCGTGGTAGATCGCGACCGTCGGTGTGATCCACGCGGGCGAGATCGCGAACGACGTCGCGAGCAGGTGGGGGAGGTACGGATTCAACGCGTACATCACGACGTAGGTCGTGACGAGCAGGGCGCGATGGCAGCGCAGCAGTCGCGGGTAGATCGCCGGAACCGCGTGCGTCTCGACGTCGTGTCGCCCCGGCTCGGCATGGAACCCGCGCAGGAAGACCAGCGAAACGATGTGCAGCGCGCCGAACAGGTAGAGCGAGAACAGCGGCGCGTCCTTCTGGAACGGCGCCATGACCACCAGTCCGATCGCCGCCGCCGCGCTCCACGTCACGTTGAAGCGACCGATCGATCCGCGCAGCGCCTCGCCGTGACGCCCGCCGCTGACGTAGCTCTCGACGATCGGCCACAGTGCTCCGGCGAGCGGCGTGTAGATCGCCATGAACAGCCAGGCGGCGAGCGGGCCGATGCCCGGGATCGCGGGGATCGCGCACGCCGCGGCGGATCCGAACATCACGAACGCGAGAACGCGGCGCATCGTGAGCGACGGGAAGCGCGCGCACGCGCGGCGGATCACCGGGCCCGCGAACATCGCGCCCGCGATGTAGGCCACGCCCATCTCGACGCCGAGGAAGTAGTTGGTGTCGACGCCGAACGCGTACGCCTGCTGCGTGATCGTCGAGATCGCGCACATCACCGCGCCGGTCGTCAGGCTGTTCAGCGCCGCGAACGGCAGCACCGCCGAAAGCGGCGACGCGGATGCGTCGACGAGCGGGTGGGACGAGACGGTGTTCTTGGTTGCGGTCATGACGACTCGGCGCGGACAGCATAGGGGCGTGGTCGCGCGCGCCGGCATAATCGCGCGCATGACGACCTTCGATCCGAACGCCGCGGCCGCCGAGGGCTCCGGCATCTTCGGCCTGCCGCACACGCCCGAAGAGGCGCGCGTCCACGTGATCCCCGTTCCGTTCGATGCGACCACGTCCTACCGCAAGGGCGCGGCGAAGGGGCCGGAGGCGATCCTACGCGCGAGTCGGCAGGTCGACCTGTTCGACTTGATGTACGGCCGCGTGTACGAAGCCAGGATCGCGATGCTCCCGGCGGACCCGCGCATCGCTGCGTGGAATGCCGAAGCGACCGAGCTCGCCGACCCGATCATCGCAGTCGGCGGCGAACTCGGCGGCAGTCGCGAGCTCGCGAGCTCGCTCGCGCGTGTGAACGCGATCGGCGCCGAAGTGAATGCGGTGGTCGAGCAGTCGGTCGAGCGCGTGCTCGCCGCGAAGCAGAAGCCGGTAGTGCTCGGCGGCGATCACTCGGTTCCGTTCGGCGCGTTCGTCGCCGCGGCAAAGCACCGTCCCGGCCTCGGCCTCCTGCACTTCGACGCGCACGCCGACCTGCGTCCGGCTTACGAAGGCTTCGAGTGGTCCCACGCGTCGATCTTCCACAACGCGATGACGAAGATCGAAGACGTCGCGCGGCTCGTGCAGGTCGGCATCCGCGACTTGTGCGAAGAAGAGTTCGAGATGATCCGCGGATCGAACGGCAGGATCCGCACGCTGTTCGACACCGACTGGGCGACGGCGAAGCTCGAGCATCGTGACCTGCGTGCGTTGATCCGCGCGACGCTGGACGCGCTGCCGAAATCGATCTGGGTCACGTTCGACGTCGACGGTCTCGATCCGACGCTGTGTCCGAACACGGGGACGCCGGTGCCGGGCGGGTTGAGCTGGCACGAGGCGATGCTGTGGTTGGAGGAGATCGCGAAGAGCGGGCGTGAGATCGTGGGATGCGATCTGAACGAAGTGTCGCCGGGGGAGGTGAGCGACGAGGATTCGATCGATGCGAACGTGGGAGCGCGGCTGTTGTATCGGATGATCGGGATGATGGGGGCGGAGAAGCGCTGAGGTGGGTCGGTGTGGTTGTGCTTGCGACGCGCCGGCGGGTGCGAGGGGTCGCTCGCTCTGCGGTCCTCGCTCCGGACGGGCGCTCGTGGCAATGGTCAACGAGCTCTGAGGACCGATGGCGATGCACTGGGCTGGTTGGCGTCCTCGCTGCGGAATGCAGCTCGAGCGACCCCTCGCACCCGCCGGCGCTCGGGTGTGGCCCTCCCCTCGGACTGAGAGGCGAAAGCAAGTGCGGAGGGGGATCGATTCCGCGCCGCGTTGCGGCGCGATCG
>CAZBOK010000199.1:0-8630 GCA_964493525.1 uncultured Phycisphaeraceae bacterium
GGCGTGATGCGCGACGGCTTCCTCCTGCCGACGATCCGCGCGGCCGCGCGCGCCGCGCTCGCCGGCTACCCGCCGCACCCGTCGCTGACCGGCGACCTCTCGGCGTTCATCGTCGGTCCCGCGCTCGCACCGAGATCGGGCGCGATCGGCGCGCTCTTGCTCGCAGGACGCGCGCTTCCGTAATCGTCGCCGTGCACCGCGCGGGCGACGCGCGCATCGCTCACGCTCTTCCTCCGCGCTCTCGCCCCGCTACCCTTCTCCGCCTCGGCGCGGCTCGCGTTCGGCGCAGAAGTCACCGGTGGTCTCGACTTCGATCTGCCCGGCGACAGAGCGATCGCGCGACCGAGTCTCCGCGCCGCGGCGCGGAGACTCGGACTCGTCCCTTTTGATGCGGCGCCGTGCGCCGCCGCGGCCCGCGGCCGCGGGCGTTCCCACCGACGAGGGTCTTCGCGCCGTGCGACGATTCGCGTAGGTAGGAACGCACGGAGATCGTCCATGCCCAAGCGTGTCTCGTTGCTCGCCCCGCTCCTGCTCGCCGCCGCCTCGCTGCCCGGCTGCCTCTACGCGAAGATCCGCGTGCCTCTCGACGAAGACGTCGACAAGACGGAGATCGGCACGAAGGAAGGGCGCGCGACCACGAAGACGTGCCTCTGGCTGTTCTCGTGGGGCGACGGCGGCACGATCACCGCCGCGAAGAACGGGCAGATGACAACGATCAACCACCTCGACGAGGAGGTCTTCATCCTCCTGTTCGGCCTGTACGGCGAACGCACCACCGTCGCATACGGCGACTGACCGACGATGCGATCGCTCCTCTTGGCCGGCAACGCGCTCCTGTTCGCCGCGCTCCTCGCGTCGTGCGGCTGCTTCACGAACGCGCTGATCTACAACGACGTCCACATCCCGCTCACCACCAACATGCACGGCAACCGCGTCGGATCGAAGATGGTGTCGCTCGACACCCACGAGATCCACGAGCCGGTGACCGCCGCCGCGATCGGCGTGGAGTGGGACTCGCGCGCGATCGGCGACGCCGCGAAGAGGCTCGGCCTCGTGCGCGTCGACTTCGCCGATCTGCACATCCTCCGATACTGCTTCGGCATCTACCGCGAAGAGCGGATCGAAGTCTGGGGCGAGTGATGCGACACAGCCGTCCGCTTTCCGTCGTTGCCACGATCTCGCTGTCGATCGTCGCGCTCGCGTGCCAACGCGCCGTGCGCGACGCGGCGCCCGCGCCGGCCGCGACCGTCGCGAACGCGAGCGGTTATCGCGTCCCGCCGCCGGACGTCGTGGCGATCCTCGACGCGCCGCCGACGCCCGCGATGATCCGCTCGCCGGATCGCGCGCGGTTCCTGCGCGTGCATTCGGCGGCGCTGCCGTCGCTCGAGGAAGTGGCGGAGCCGTTCGCCGGCCTCGCGGGCGTGCGCGTGAGCCCGGAGCGCGGCGCGCGGCGGCGCACGCAATCGGCGACGCGCTTCGAGATCGAGACGGTCGCCGACGGCCGCATGCTCGACGTCGCGACGCCGAAGGACGTGCGGCTCGCGGCTCCGGACTGGCTCACCGACGGGAAGCAGTTCGCGTTCGTCGTCTCACCGCGCGAGCCGGACGGCAAGGACGGCGTCGAGCTGTGGCTCGGCGACGCCGCGACCGGCAAGACCCATCGCGTCACGAACCGGCGGCTGAACGACGTCACCGGCGCGGGCGCGCAGCAGTGGAACGGCGACGCGGCATTCCTCGCGTGGCTGGTGCCGAAGGACCGCGGCCCGGCGCCGAAGAACCCGCGCACGCCGGAGGGTCCGAACCGCTCGGAGACCGCCGGCCGCACCGCGCAGGTGCGCACCTACCAGGACCTCCTGAAGTCCGCGCACGACGACCAGCTGTTCGAGCACTGGTTCACGAGCCAGCTCGCGCGCGTCACGTGCGACGGCAAGGTCACCGAGATCGGCGCGCCCGGCATCTACTCGAGCGCCGAGCCGTCGCCCGACGGACGCTTCCTGCTCGTCGATCGCGTCCACGGCCCGTGGTCGCACGCGGTGCCGTTCGGCGACTTCGCGCACTCGATCGAGGTGTGGTCGGTCGACGGCACCAAGCTCGTGACGATCGCGGATCTCCCGGTCGCGGACGCGACGCCGATCGAAGGCGTGCCGACCGGGCCGCGCAGCGTCGACTGGCAGCCGCTCGCGGACGCGACGCTCGTCTGGCGCGAAGCGCTCGACGAAGGCGACCCGCGCAAGAAGGTGGAAGCGCGCGACCGGTTGATGATGCTCGCCGCGCCGTTCACGCAGGCCGCGACCGAGATCGCGCGGACCAAGGACCGCTGCCGCGGCGTCGCGTGGACCGACCGCGCCGGCGTCGCGCTCGTCTCCGAGTTCGATCGCGACCGCCGCTGGATCACCACCACGCTGCGCGACCTCGGGAACGGCGGCGCGACTCTCGGCGCCCCGGTGTTCGATCGCTCGGCGAACGACGCGTACGGCGACCCGGGCACTCCCCTCTCCCACGAGCTCGCCGACGGGCGCAGCGTCGTGATGACCGCGGGAGACGTGCTGTGGCTCGCCGGCGCCGGTGCATCGAAGGACGGCGAGCGTCCGTTCCTCGACCGCCTCGACCTCGGCACGCGGAAGACCGAGCGCCTGTTCCAGTCGCCGGCCGACGCGCACACGTCGTTCACGTCGTTCCTCGACGATCCGCCCGATCTCGCGCACGGCTTCATCGTGCGCCGCGAGTCGCCGAGCGATCCGCCCAACTGGTTCGTGCGCGCGGCCGACGGATCGCTGCGCGCGCTGACGACGTTCGCGGACCCGCATCCGCAGCTCACCGGGATCCATCGCGAGATCGTCACGTGCAACCGCGCCGACGGCGTGAAGCTGTCCGGCACGCTCTACCTGCCGCCGAACGCGAAACCGGGCGAACGGCTGCCGCTCGTGATGTGGGCGTACCCGCTCGAATACAACGACGCGGCGACCGGCGGCCAGGTGCGCTCGACCGCGAACCGCTTCACGCGCCTCTCCGGTCTCTCACCGCTCCTGTTCCTGACGCAGGGCTACGCGGTGCTCGACAACGCCGCGATGCCGGTCGTCGGCGATCCAGCCACGATGAACGACACGTTCATCGAGCAAATCGTCGCGAGCGCGAAAGCGGAGATCGACGAGCTCGACCGGCGCGGCGTCATCGACCGCACGCGCGTCGGCGTCGGCGGACATTCCTACGGCGCGTTCATGACCGCGAACCTGCTCGCGAACTGCGACCTCTTCAAGGCCGGCATCGCGCGCTCGGGCGCCTACAACCGCACGCTCACGCCGTTCACGTTCCAGAGCGAGCGACGCACGCTGTGGGAAGCGAAGGACACGTACCTCCGCATGTCGCCGTTCATGTACGCGGACCGGTTGAAGGCCCCGCTCCTGATGTTCCACGGCGAGGCCGACTCGAACCCCGGCACGTTCCCGATCCAGTCGCGCCGCCTGTTCGAGGCGCTGATGGGGCTCGGCGGCACCGCGCGCCTCGTCACGCTGCCGAACGAGGACCACGGCTACGCCGCGCGCGAGTCGGTGCAGGACGTCGTCGCCGAGAGCTTCGAGTGGTTCGACCGCTACGTGAAGAACGCGCCGCCCGCGCGTTGATCTACCGACTCGGAGGTTCGTCGCGGTGCGCGACAACCTCCGCGGCGGTAGATCCCGCGGCCGCAGGCCGCGGCGGCGCGCAGCGCCGTGATCAATGGTCAAGTCCGAGGCTCCGCGCCGTGGCGCGGAGCCTCGGTTGCGCAACGACGTTCGACCATTCAGTTGCGTGCGCCGCCCGCGCGTTGATCTACCGACTCGGAGGTTCGTCGCGGTGCGCGACAACCTCCGCGGCGGTAGATCCCGCGGCCGCAGGCCGCGGCGCGACTCGGAGGTTCGTCGCGCGCTCCGGCGATTCCTCCAACCTGAACCGCCCGTTGAAGGCGCCTTGATGCGCGCGCGGTCTCCTGTCGGCCCTTTCGCAGGACCACACCCACAGGAGAGATTCATGCTTCGCACGTTCCTGAGCGCGGGCGCCCTCGCGCTGCTCGCCGCTGCCGCCTCGGCCGACACCCAGTTCTCGATTTCCGAGATGCTCGTCAACCCGCCCGGCACCGACAACGGGCAGGAAGGGATCGAGATCCGCGGCCCGGCGAATGCGTCGCTCGCGGGTTACAAGCTGATCATCGTCGAAGGCGACGGCACGAACGCCGGCAACGTCGACGTCGTCCTCGACCTCGGCGCGTTCTCCACCGGCTCGAACGGCCTGTTCCTCTGGCGCGATGCGGCGTCCACCGTGTTGCCGGCGCCGGACGGCGCGACGTCGATCAACGTGGCCGACTTCAACCCCGACATCGAGAACGGCTCGAACACCTACATCCTCGGCTTCGGTACCGCGCCCGCCGTCAACACCGACCTCGACACCGACGCCGGCGGCGGCAACGGCACGCTCGACGTCCCGCTGACCGGTTTCACGGTCGTCGACGCGGTCACGATCCTCGAGAACGACGGCGCGAACAACTTCGGCTACGCCGACGACCTCGGCTTCGCGAACGCGATGCTCGGTCCGTTCAACGGCCCGACGCCGAACGCGCACACGCCCGACGCGATCGTCCGCATCTACAACGCCGATGGTCCGTGCTCGTGGGCGGAAGGCGACGTGCTCGGTTCGGCCGGCGGCCCGTACACCTACCAGATCGGCGCCGAGGCCTCGGGCTTCACGGAGCAGGGCATCGCGTCCGCGGTGGTCACGCTCGGTTCGGCGAACCCGGCCGGCGCCGACGCCGACGCCGACGGCATCACCGACGTGTGCGACGGTTGCCCGCACGATGCGAACAAGGGCGCGCCCGGCTCGTGCGGCTGCGGCGTCGCGGAAGGCTGCTCGCTCGGCATCGACGTCGACTCGATCGTCCTGTCGAACGGCGGCTCGCAGGTGCTGAGCCTGCACGGCGGCGCGGGCTTCGCCGGCTTCGGCTACATCCTGCTCGGCGCGGCGACCGGCACGGCCCCGGGCCTGCAGGTCACGCCGACGGTGCACCTCGACCTGAACGTCGACTTCTACTTCAACCTGCTCGCGTCGAGCCCGAACACGTTCATCGTCCCGTCGCTCGGCAACCTCGACGGTTCCGGTGAAGCGACCGCGACGCTGACGCTGCCGGCGCTCCCGGGCTTGATCGGCTCCCCGATCACGCTGAACCACGCGTACCTCGTGTTCCAGCCGGTCGGCGGCGCGATCAAGTTCGCCAGCAACACCACCCCGTTGACGGTCAACCCCTGATCGACAGTCCCGATGAGTCGACGACGGCCGCGCGCTCGAGCGAGTGCGCGGCCGTCGTTCGTTGCAGTTCGGCCCGTGTCACTTCCGGCGGTCGGCTTCCACCTCGCGCGCGACTTGATCGAAGAACGCGATGCACTTCGCGACGTTCCTCTCGAGTTCCTCGCCTTCGCCGGTCTCGTACTCGACCGAGATGAGTCCCGCGAAGTTCTGGCGGCCGAGCTCCTTCAGGATGCCGCGCGCGTCGCAGTCGCCGGTCCCCCACGGCTGGTCGACGCCGTCCTTGATGTCCTTGAAGTGAAGCTCGTGGATGCGGCCTTCGAGCTGCTTCAGGCAATCGACCGGGACGAGGCCGGAGCGCTTCCAGTGGCCGGTGTCGGCGCACGCGCCCATGCGCTTCGTGCGGTCCTTCACCGCGGCGAGCACGATGTCCGGGCTCCAGTACCGCGACGGCTTCGGGTGGTCGTGGAACGCGAGGTTGATCGCGAATTCGTCGGCGAGGCGAGCGACGAGGTCGAGCGCGTCCGGCTCCGGCTCGCACGAGATGTTCTTGAGCCCGAGCGCCTTGCCGAGCTCGAACACGCGCCGCGCCTCCTTCTCGTTCGCGGTGAACTTCACGACGCCGAAGCTCCACGGCGCGACGCCCTTCTCGCGGAGGTGCGCGAGAAGCGCGTCGACCTGCTCCTTGGTGAGATCGACGCCGAGCTGCACGTCGCCCGTCTCCTTCGACAGCTTCTGCCCGGGATGCATCTCGATGTACTTCAGGCCGAGCCGCGCCGCGGTGTCGATCGCCTCGAACGTCGTGCGGTCGCGGAACGTCCAGGTCTGCACGCCGAGCCGCCAGCCGAGCTTCTCCGCGGCCGCGTCGTCGCGCACGCGCTTCGGCGCGTCGCGGACCACGGCGGCGGTCGCCACCAGGACGGCGAGTGGGATCAGGATCGCGGACACGTGCATGCGGAACCTCCGATGTGCGAAAGCGAGTTCGAGCGGATCATCGGCGCGCGAGATCGCCGAGCGCGACGCCGACGACGTAGGCAAGCGTCGCCGCCGCGCCGCCGACCAGGAGCGTCTCGATGCCGGCGATCGGCCAGCGCCGCCCGGTGATCTTGCCCTTCACCGCGCCGGTGACGAAGAACGCGAACGCGGTCAACGAGCAACTCCACGCGAGCGGGTGCACCAGCGTGCCGGGGCGGAAGAGGTCGACGAGGTACGCGAGGATCGGAATCGCTCCGACCACGAGGAACGCGACGAACGTCGCACCCGCGGCGCGCCACGGCGACCGCGCGCTCCCGAGCATCCCGTGCTCCTCTTTCAGCATCACGTCGATCCAGCGATCGGTGTCGGAGGTGATCACCTCGGTGACGCGCTCGAGATCGTCGCCTTCGAAGCCCTTGTTGCGGAAGATCTCGCGCACCTCGGCGCGCTCGCCTTCGGGATGCACTTCGATCTGCATCCGCTCGGCGCGCCGCTGCCGCGCCATCAGCTCCGCGTCCGCGCGCGTGCCGAGCCAGTTGCCCGCCGCCATGCTGAAGCCGTCGCCGACGAGGTTCGCGAGGCCGAGCACGAGCACGATGCCGGACGAGAGATCGGCGCCCGCGACGCCCGACACGACGGCAAACGTGGTCACGGCGCCGTCGATCGCGCCGTAGACGAAGTCGCGGAGGTAGCTCGCCTGCGGCCCCGACGCGATCCGCTCGCGAATCGCTTCCGGCGTGTGATGCGAGACGAGGCGCGTGCGGAGGTCGTCGAGGGGGCGCTGCACTCGGGTGCAGCGTAGCGGGTGACGGAGCGCGCGCGACCTTCCGCGCATCGAGCCTTGTCAACGCGTGGCGGACGCGGTCAGAATCTCCGCCCCGTTGCCTCGCCCGTTGCCCGGAGGAAGAGCCGTGTCGCAGACCGAAACCCACCACCCGATGTCCGTGATGTTCACCGCGAAGGACGTGGCGAAGTCGCTCGCGTTCTACCGCGACCAACTCGGCTTCAAGGTCGAGGCGTCGTGGCCCGACGAGAAGAAGCCGATGTGGGCGAACGTGCTGCTCGACGGGCAGTCGATCATGTTCGGCGCCGCGATGCCGCCCGAGGCGATGAACGGCGAAGCCTGCGGTCACATGGACCCGGCGACGAAGCAGGTGATGATCGAGCGCGCGAAGGACTACACGAAGCACAAGCCCGGCGTCGGGATGATGGTCTACGTGCAGGTGAAGGACGTCGACCAGTACCACGGCACCCTGGCGAAGAAGGGGCTGAAGCCGACGCCGCCGATCTCGCAGTTCTACGGCATCCGCGACTTCTGCGTCGCCGACCCCGACGGCTACCTCCTCGTGTTCTATTCCCCGATCAAGCTCGAGTCCTGCCAGTCGTGCGGCATGCCGATGAAGGACGCGAAGCCGGGCAAGATGTACTGCGAGTACTGCTCCGATGATCACGACCGGCTGAAGCCGTACGCGCAGATCTTCGAAGGCACCGTCACCGGCTACTTCATGGGGATGATGAAGATGGACCGGAAGAGCGCGGAGAAGGCGGCGACGGAGCACCTCGCCAAGATGCCGGCGTGGATGGGCCGGAAGTAAGTCGCGCGACCGCGGACATCGGGATTCTGCACTCGACACTCGGGGAGCCCGGGGTCCCGATGCCCGTCGCATCGCTTCACGTTCACTTCGGACTTCGACGGCACGCTTGACGACAAAGGCGGCGGCACGGTGCCGTTCCTCGAGCGCGTGGTCGCGCGCAGCGAAACGCTCGAGATCGTCGTCGCGCCGCACGGCGAGAGTTCGCACGTGCTGCGGACGTGCTGGTGCGCGGCTTCGCGAAGCTCACGCTCTGCGGCCTCGCGCTCTCCGGGGCGAACGCGCCCGCTGACGAACTCGGCCGGCGCGACGGCATCCTCACCGGCGAGGAGATCGCCGCGCCCGCTCTCACGAATTGCGAGCTCGCGGTGCTGTCGGCCTGCGACACGAATCTCGGCGAGCGGGGCCGCGGTCACGGCTTCGCCTCACCCGAAACCGCGCTGCGCAAGCAGGGCGCGCCCGTCGCGGACTGGGCGGCGTGGGTGTAGACCGGCGATCCGGAGTGAGCGGCGGGATCGAGCCGGCCGTGCGACCAGCCCGCGTCGCGGAGCTGCCACGATCGAGCCGCGGCGACGGGTGAAGCGCGCGCGATCGGCTCGAAGTCACGCCACCGATGGAACCAGGCCGCGGACGAATACGGATCGACGATGCCGCGGAAGCGGATGCCGTGGCGACGCGCGTTGCCGAGCACGTAGAGGAGCGTGTTCCGCACATCGAGCGTCGAGCCGAGCACGCGGGAGTGGAAGCGGTCGGCGAACACGCGGCCGCGACGGTTCAGTGCCGAATTCAAGT
>CAZBOK010000200.1:0-8625 GCA_964493525.1 uncultured Phycisphaeraceae bacterium
GCACGGCGTTGGTGCCGACGTCGACGACGATCGCGCCGGGCGCGATCATCTCGCGGCCGACGAGCCCGGCGACGCCGATCGCGGCGACGACGACGTCGGCGCGCCGCACGTGCGACGCGAGGTCGCGCGTGCCGCGGTGGCAGATCGTGACCGTCGAGTTGGTGCCGGCGCGCTTGCTCGCGAGCAGGATCGCGAGCGGGCGGCCGACGGTCGCGCTGCGTCCGATCACGACGACGTGCATGCCGTCGAGGACGACGCCGCTGCGCGACAGCAGCTCGAGCACGCCCGCGGGAGTGCACGGCACCGGACCATCGCCCGGTTCCGCGGCCGCGAGCCGCCCGACGTTCTCGAAGTGGCAGCCGTCGGCGTCCTTGCGCGGCGCGATCTTCTGGAGGATCGATTCATCCGCGAGCGCGCCGGGCAGCGGCCGTTTCACGATGATCGCGTGGATCGACGGGTCGGCATTCGCGCGCTCGAGCGCCGCGATCGCGTCCGCGGGCGACGTGCTCGCGCCGAGCTCGACGAGCGAGACCTCGATGCCGACGCGGCCGCACGCGCGCGCAATCATCGCGCCGTACACGTGCGAAGGTGCGTCGTCGCCGAACACGAACGCGGCGAGGCGCGGACGGAGGCCGCGCGACTGCGCGAGTCGAACGCGCTCCGCCTGTTCGGCTTCGATGGCGCGCGCGATCGCGCGTCCGTCGAGGATCCGCGTCATCGCTTCTTGGTCGAGCAGCCGGTGCAGCCGCCGCGCTCGCTCGCGTCCGGCTTCGGCGCGCCTTCGATCTCGTAGCGCAGGCAGCAGCGCAGGCGGCCGCAGGCGCCGAGGTTCGCGTCGTCGCTGACCGCGAGGCCCTGGTCGCGCGCCATCTTCACCGTGACCGGCGGGAGCACCTTCAGCCACGTCGAGCAGCACAGCTCGCGGCCGCAGACGCCGACGCCCTTCTGCATCGCCTGCGCTTCGCGCGGGTTGATCCGTCGCAGCTCGATCCGCGTCTGGAAGCGACGCGCGAGGACCGGGACGAGCGCGCGGAAGTCGACGCGCTGCTCGGACGTGAAGAAGAACAGGATGCATTCGCCGCCGAGGACGTGCTCGACCTGCACCGGCTTCATCGGGAGCCCGAGCTCCGCGATCTGCCGCTTGAAGAACGCGAACTCGTCGGGTTCGTTCGTCTCGAGGATCACGTTGATCGATTCGACGTCCGCCGCGCTCGCGCTGCGCACGAACGTCACCGTCTCCTCGACGGCGGTCGCGCCGTCGATCGGCGCGTCCGGCTCGTTGCCGAGCTCGCGCTCCGCTTCCTTCCGCTCGCGCTTCGCGCTCAGGTACTTCCAGAACGCTTCGGCATCCATGCGCTCGATCGCCGGGTCCGCGCTCGCGGCCTTCGGGGTCCGCGGCGCGCCGATCGGGCGGGGATCCTCGACGAGCGTGCCGATCTCCGTGCCGCGCTCGGTGCCGACGACGACGTGCGAGCCTTTCTTCAACCCGCTCTCGGTGAACGCGACGCGGCGGATGCGACGCGCCTTGCCGACGCGCAGGAGCGCTTCGAACGTGTCGACGCGTTGCGCGGTGATCGTCATCGCGCGGGAGGCGCGGCGAGGCGGCCGGCGCGCAGCATCAGGGCCTCGATCTCGTCGACCGTGCGCGCGAAGCCGACGTGCGCGCGGCCGAGCGTCACGAACGCGGTTGGCGAGTCGTGAGCGGGCAGCTCGAACCGCACGAGGAGATCCTTGTCCTGCTCCGGGTCGAGCACCTGCACCAGCTTGCTCGGCAGGTAGATGCGGTTCGCCGCCTTCATCAGCTCGATCGTCGCGCCGTCCTCGCGCGGGCCGACCACGACGGCGTGCACCGGCGGGTTGAGGAAGAGGTCGACGGCGCGGCCGTAGCCCGACGTGAAGTAGCCGTAGAGGTGGTAGTCCTCGGCGAACAGCGCGAGCGTCCGCGCCGCGGTCTCGCGGTACTCCTCGCGCATCGTCAGGTGGTACGCGCGAAGGAAGACCTCCGCGATCAGGCCGTTCTCGAGGATCGATTGCTTCCGCCGGCGCAGCGAGCCGATGGCGTTGCCTTCGGCGGGGATGTCGTAGAAGCCGCCGTGCGTCGCGGTCTGCCGCGCGACGAGGATCTTCAGCAGGTCCTCCGCGACTTCGAGGTAGCGGCGGTCGCCGGTGAACTGAGTGGCGTGCAGCAGCGCGCGCGCCATGAACCCTTGATCGGACAGCAGGCCGAGGATGTGCCGGTCGCCGTCGTGGTAGTGGTACATGCCGCGGCCGGGGTCGTAGCACTGCTCGATCAGGAACTCGAGCGTCTCGCGCGCGAGCCGCAGGCACGACGGTTGGTCGAGCACGGCGGACGCCTTGAACAGCGCGGAGACCGCGGCCGCGTTCCAGTTCACGTAGACGGTCGTGTCGACGCGCGGCGGCGTCCGGGTGCGGCGGCCCGCGCGATCGAGCGAGTAATACTCGTCGTCGGAATCCTGCGAGCCGCAGAACGCCGGCACCTCGGGATGGCGCAGGTGATCGCGCAGGTACTCGACGATGCGCTCGGCCACGCGGCGGTACGCGGCGTTGCCGAACGACTGGTACGCCTCCAGGAAGTTGCGCAGGAGGCCGACGTTCGTCTCGAGCAGCTTCTCGGTGTGCGGCGAGCGCCAGTCGCGCGTGGCGGCATAGCGGAAGAATCCGCCTTCGACGGAGTCCTGCAGCGGCGACTCCGCGATCGCGGTCAGCGTCTTCTCGACGACTTCGCGCAGCCGCGGGCTCCCGGTCGTGATCGAGCGCAGGAGCGCGAAATCGATGGCCTCCGAGTGCGGGAACTTCTGTCCGGCGCCGAAGCCGCCGTGGATGTCGTCGAACTCCTCGAGGATCGCGCGCTCGACCTTCTCCACCACGCGGGCCGACAGCTCTCCGGAACGCGAAGCGCGCGCACGGTCGAGGTCTTCCTCGCGCTTCAGCGACTTGCGCACCGCCGACGTGATGACGTCCGGCTGCTCGCCGTAGAAATGCGCGACGCGTTCGAGCAGGCGCTGCAGATCGTCGGCGTTGAACCAGGTCCCGCCGGTGATCCGCTCGCCGTCCGCCGAGAGGATCGCGGTGGTCGGCCAGCCACCGAGGAAGTAGCGCTCGTTCACCTCGGGGCGACGATCCTTGTCGACGCGCACGCAGACGAACCGCTCGGCGAGGAGGTCGCGCACTTCGGGGCGCGCGAGCACCTCCTTCTCCATGCGCTTGCACCAGCGGCACCACGACGCGACGAGGAACAGGAACACCGGTCGCTCGAGGCGCTTCGCCTCCGCGAATGCAGCGTCACCCCATTCGAGCCAGTTCACGTCCGCCATCGATCGCCCTTCCGCTGACGCTTCCGGCGATCGCGCTCGCCGGTGCATGCGGCGACAACGTTATCGGCAGTTGCGTCCCGAAATGAAAGATGCCGCGCGGGACGGTGCACGATCGCGCGACCCTCGGGAGTGCAGCGAGCGATCAGAGCTTGAGCGTCGACATCGTCGAGATCGTGTAGACGCCGCCCAGGTTCTTCACGCACTGCAGGTACACCACGAGTCCGGAGTATGCCGGGGGCAGCGGCGCCGGACCGAAGTAGGCGTCGGACACCGTCGCGGGCTCGCCCGGCGGCGCGGCGACGGTCGGCACCGCGGCGACGTAGAAGATCGACGCGGGCGCGAGCGCGAAGCGGCCGGCCGCGGGGAAGACCGAATAGGGCGCGACGGTCCCGAGCGAAGCGAAGAGAAGCGACGGCGTGCCCGGCGGACCGTTGATGCGATGGCGGACGCCGACCGCGTCGCCACGCGACAGGTCGGGGAAGATGCCCGCGTAGCCGAAGTTCGGGTTGTTGCCGGTGCCGCCGCCGCCGCCGGGGCAGGTCCCCGCGAACTGACCCGTGAACGCGGCGGCGTTGAACGCGAAGCACTGCGTCACGTCCTGATCGAACCGCGTCGCGATCGCCCACGAGCGGTTGCCGTCGACGCGCGTCACCGCGTTGCCGGCGGTGAGGTTCGCTTCCTCCGCGCAGCCCGCGTTGCCGGCGACGCCTTCGTAGCCGGGCTGCGTCGCGTCCATCTGCTCACCCGCGGTCGGCGGCGCGGCGCCGGAGCAGAACTTGAACGTGCCGCTCGCCTGGAGGAGGAGGATGTCCGAGGACGACGGTTTGCCGGTCAACTGCACGCCGACGTACAGGTCGCCGCCCGGCACCGCCTGGTCCGCGACTCCCGCGGGGAGGATGACCGGAGCCCCGAACGTCGCCGTGACGAATGCCGCGGAGATCACTCCCGAGCCCGGCGTCGGCAGCGTGATCGTGAACGGCCCCACCGTCGCGATCAGACCCGCGGCGCTCTTGTCGAAGAAGCCCGGGCGCGCCGGATCGTTCGTGCGGAACTGGAGCGAGTAGTTCTCGGAGGTCGTGTAGTCCTGGTCCTGCAGGATGTACTGCATCTGCGAGATCGACTGCGCCGTCTTGATCTGATCGGCGGGCAGACGCTGCATCACGAGCTTGTTCGAGAGGCTCGAACCCGAGTTGCCGCGCGACGCGATCTCCTGCGTGCCGTCGTTGTGCTGGAGCGTCTGCTGTGCGCGCGCGAGCGGCGCGGCGAACGCGCTGACGAGGATCGAAGCGACGACGCCGATTGTCGATGAGCGCATGCGGGGTGTTCGTCCGGGATGTTGGGAGTCGGGAGCGGCGGCGAAGTCTACCGCGCGACGCTCACGCCGGGGACGAAACGGGGCCCCGCCCGCCGTGCGGCGAACGAGGCCCCATTCCGATCTGTTCGATCAGTTCGATCCGGTCGGATCGATCAGAGCTTCAAGGTCGCCATCGTCGAGATCTGGTAGACCCCGCCGACGTTCTTGACGCCCTGCATGTTGATCACGAGCCCGGAGAGCGCCGCGGCGAGCGGCGCGGGGCCGTACGTCGCGTCGGACACCGTGGCCGGTTCGGTCGCCGGGGCGGCGGCCGTCGCGACCGCGGCGACATACAGGATCGACGCCGGGTCGAGCATGAACTTGCCGGTCGCCGGGTAGACGCCGTACGGAGCGACGGTGCCGAACGACACGAAGAGGAGCGACGTCGTGCCGACCGGTGCGGCGACGCGGTGGCGCACACCGACGCCGTCACCGCGCGCGAGGTCCGGGAAGATGCCGGCGTAGCCGAAGTTCGGGTTGAGGCCCGTGCCGCCGCCGACGCCCGGCGCCGGGCACGGGATCTGACCGGAGAACACGGCCGCGTTGCTCGCGAAGGTCTGCATCACGTCGTCATCGAACCGGGTCTGGATGCGCCACGAACGGTTGCCGCTGTTCAAGGACACCGCGGTGCCGGTCGTGAGGTTCGCCTGCTGCGCCATCGCTGCGGCGCCGACCACGCCGTTGTATCCCGCCTGCGCGAGATCCATCTGTTCGCCGGTCGTCGGCGGGTTCGCGCCGCCGCAGATCGCAGCGGTACCGCTCGCCTGACCGAGGAGGATGTCGGCCGTCGACGGCTTGCCGAGCAGTTCGTGACCCACGTAGAGGTCGGCGCCCGGGGAGGCGCCGTCCGCGACGCCCGCGGGGAGCGGGAGGCCGCCCGTGAGCGTGACGGTGAGTTGCGCGGCCGAGATCACGCCGGACGTCGGCATCGGGAACGTGAGCGTGAACGGACCCGCGGTCGCGATGAGGCCGGCGGCGCTCTTGTCGAAGAAGCCCGGGTTCGCGGGATCGTTCTTCCGGAAGTGGAAGGTCGTCGTCTCGGAGGTCGTGTAGTTCTGATCCTGGAGGAGGACGACGATCTGCGCGACCGACGTCGCCGTGCCGATCTGGTCGGCGGGCAGACGCTGCATCACGAGGTTGTTGTCGGTGACCGCGGCCGTGCCGCGCGAGGCGAACTCGGCCGTGCCGTCGAAGTGGAACACCGTCTGTTGCGCCGCGGCGCCCGCGGCGAGCAACAAGACGAGAAGGGGAGAACTCAAGGCCAGTGGACGCATGCGGGTTTTCGTTTCTCGAATGCCGCGGGGAATCACGCTCCCCGTGAGCGCCAGAGACTCGGTGGACGCGGACCGCCCGCGCGCCGGATCTTCGGTGGGCTGCCGAGCGCGGAGCGGCGTGTTTCGGGCGCCGCGGAGTCGCGCTCGTTGGTCGGATTCGCCGGCGTCAACCGCCGGCCGCTTCCTCCGGATTGATCGGGACCGCCGGAGTCGGCTTCACTTCGAGATCCATCAACTGCGTCTTCATGCTGCCATCGGGCTGCTTCACGTGCAGTTGCGGGATGTTCTTGTAGATCTGCGTGCCGTCCTTCTTGATCTCGACCGGGACGTACCCCTCGAGATAGGGCTTCCAGAACTGTGGCGGCGTGCCCGGCTCGATCTTCGTGCCGGCGAGCGCGGGAGGCACGACGGGAGCTTTTTCGGCGGGAGGCGCGGCCGACGGCGCCGCCGGAGCCGACGTGGCCGCGGGCGGCGTGAGCGGGGCGATCTTCGCGTTCGACGCGCCGCGGGTGACGTCCGGCTCGGCCGAGACGGACGGACTGCGAGAGTCGGAGGAGTTCGCCGAGAACGCGTAGATCGCGATCCCCAGCGTCACGACGACCGCTCCCGCGATGAGCAGATTGCGCGGGTTCATCAGCACGAAGTCCCAGTTCCAAACGGTCCGGTCGGCAGCCGGCAGGCGGGGCGAAGTATCCCCCACTCCGCGCGTCCGGGGAAGGGACGTTTTTCGAGAGGTTCGTCGATGGACGACCGAGCGCGAGGAAACGCGGGGCGGGAGGGATTCAGTCCGCGGCGATCTTCACGACCGGCGCGTCGGCCCACAGCGCGTCGAGGGCATAGAAGCGGCGCGTCTCGTGATCGAAGAGGTGCACGATCACGTCGCCGAGGTCGAGGAGGATCCAGCGCCCGCTCTCGTCGTGTCCGCCTTCCTCGCGCGGCGGCGAGCGGCGGAAGCCGTGCAGCAGGCGGCGGATCTCGTCCGCCATCGAGCGTAGGTGGCGGCGATTCTTGCCGGTCACGAGCACGAAGTAGTCGGAGATCGCGAGGCTCGTGCGCACGTCGAGCACCTTGATCTCTTCGCCCTTCTTGTCGTCGCAGGCGCGAACGCACGCGCGCGCGATCTCGAGCGCGATGTCGATCCGCGGGTGCTTCTGCGCGGCGGCGGTTTCGGAGCGCGTCACGTGAGGAACGGAGCCGCGATGATCGACACGACGCACATCAGCTTGATCAGGATGTTGATCGACGGGCCGGCCGTGTCCTTGAACGGATCGCCGACCGTGTCGCCCACGACCGCGGCCTTGTGGGCATCGGAGCCCTTGCCGCCGTGCTCGCCCGACTCGATGTACTTCTTCGCGTTGTCCCACGCGCCGCCGGCGTTCGCCATGAAGATCGCCATCAACACGCCGCAGACCGTCGCGCCGGCGAGCGCGCCGGCGAGCGCCGCGAGCCCGAGCAGCTTGCCGATCGCGATCGGCGCGATCACCGCGAGCAGGCCGGGCACGATCATCTCGCGGATCGCGCCCTTGGTGGAGATCGCGACGCAGCTCGCGTAGTCCGGCTCCGCCGTGCCGTCCATGATCCCGGGGATCGCTTTGAACTGGCGGCGAACCTCCTCGATCATCCGGTTCGCGGCGCGACCGACGGCGAGCATCGCCATCGACGAGAACAGGAACGGCAGCATGCCGCCGATGAAGAGGCCGGTCAGCGTCTTCGGGTCGGCGATCGACATCGCGGCGCTCTCGAGGTGCGCGCTGACCTTGAACGACTGGAACAGCGCGAGCGCGGTCAGCGCGGCGGAGCCGATCGCGAAGCCCTTGCCGACCGCGGCGGTCATGTTGCCCGCGGCGTCGAGCGAGTCGGTGCGCTTCCGGACTTCCGGATCCTGATGCGTCATCTCGGCGATGCCGCCCGCGTTGTCCGCGACCGGGCCGTAGGCGTCGACGCCGAGCGAGATGCCGAGCGTCGAGAGCATGCCGACCGCCGAGATCGAGACCCCGTAGATCCCGCCGAAGTGGTAGGCGAGGTAGGCGGTCATCGCGAGCACGATCATCGGCATCCACGTCGACTTCATGCCGGTCGCGAGGCCGGAAATCAGGTTCGTCGCGGCGCCGGTCGTCGACTGCGACGCGATCGCCTTCACGGGCGAGCGCGACGAGCTCGTGTAGTAGTCGGTGATCTGTCCGATCACGACGCCGGAGACGAGGCCCGCGACGAGCGCGCCGTAGATGCCCCAGCGCGACTCGGTGAACCCTTCCTGCCGCGCGACCCAGGACAAGACGTCGGTCGGGATGAAGATGCAGGCGACCGCGGCGCCGATCGCGAACGCGAGTGACGCCATCTTCAGGCCCTTGAACATCGCGGCGCCGAGCTTCGATTCGTCTTCCGTGTACACGAAGCGCCGGCCGAAGATCGACGCGCCGATCCCGATCGCGGCGAGCACGAGCGGGAGCGTGATGAGGTAGCTGTTCGCGGCGAACACCGCCTTCCAGTCGAGGTGCTGTGCGTCCGCGTAAGAGTGGATGTAGGAGACGCCGAGCGCCATCGTGGCGACGATCGCGCCGACGTAGGACTCGAACAGATCCGCGCCCATGCCCGCCACGTCGCCGACGTTGTCGCCGACGTTGTCCGCGATCACCGCCGGGTTGCGCGGGTCGTCCTCGGG
>CAZBOK010000201.1:0-8583 GCA_964493525.1 uncultured Phycisphaeraceae bacterium
CGATCCGTTCTCGTGGCGCGCCGCCGCGGCGGGAACCGGCGGGCGCGCGCCGCGGGCCGAGCTGTTCGCATTCCTCGAGACCAACAAGTATCCGGCGTCGCTCGATTTCCTCCTGATGACGCTCGGACCGCTGATCGCGGCGATCCCGTTCGTCGAGCGCATGCACGGCGCGCTCGCGCGGTTCCTCGTCGTGTTCGGGCGCGAGCCGCTCCTTTACTACGTGCTCCACGTCCCGCTCCTGCACCTGCTCGCGCTCGGAGTCTCGCGGATCCGGCTCGGTGCGGTCGACCCGTGGCTGTTCGAGAACCACCCGATGGGCAACCCGCCGCCGCCGCCGGAATCGGTGTGGAGCCTCGGTTGGCTCTGGCTCACCTGGGCGGTCTCGATCCCGCCGCTGTGGTTCGCGTGCCGCGCGTTCGCGCGCGCGAAGTCGCGACGGCGCGCCGCTTCAGCGTGAACCGGCTCCGGGATCGGCCGCCTTCTCCGGTTGCGGCGCCGGCTTCGGCGCGTGCTTCGCGAACCACGACTCGACGTAGAGGATCCGCCGCGCCGCGTTGCTGACGTGTCGTCCCGCGGCGCCGTGGTACTCGTCGGGGATGCGGATCATCGCGGTGTCGACCTTCCGCAGCTTCAGCGCCTGGTAGTACTCCTCGGTCTGCGCGATCGGCGTGCGGAGGTCGAGCTCGCCCGTGATGAGCAGCGTCGGGGTCGTGACGTTGCCGACGTACTTCAGCGGCGAGCGATCCCAGTGCTCCGTGACGTCCTCCCACGGGAGCTTCTTGAAGTTCGCGTACCACCACGGGCCGTCGGTCGTGCCGACGAAGCTCACCCAATCGATCACCGGGAACATCGACACCGCCGCCGCGAAGCGCGAGGTGTGTCCCACGATCCATGCGGTCAACACGCCGCCGCCGCTGCCGCCGTAGACGAACAGTCGCTTGTCGTCGATCGGGAGCTTCGCGATCACCGTGTCCACACCGCTCATCAGGTCGTCGTAGTCCTTCCCCGGATAAGCGTTCTGGATCGCGTTGCCGAACTCCTGGCCGTAGCCGGTCGAGCCGCGCGGGTTCACGTAGAGCACCACGTATCCCTGCGCGGCGAACCACTGGCGCTCGAAGCTCCACTCGACGCCGTACATCGCGTGCGGTCCGCCGTGGATCTGCAGCACGAGCGGGAGCCTCTTGCCGTTCGCCGTGAGCGCGTCGAAGTCGGGCGGCTTCACGACCCAGCCTTCGACCTCGAGGCCGTCGGCCGATTTCCACTTCAGCTCCTCGACCGGCGCGAGATCGAGGCGCGCGAGCACGTCGTCGTTCACGTGCGTGAGGAGCGTCGGCGCGCGATCGCCACCGGCGCGCGCGTCGACGCGCGCGATGTCGCCGGGGACGTGCGGCGCGGTGACGACACCCCACGCGACGCCGTTCGCGTCGACGTCGCCGAGCGTGAACTTGTGCGTGCCGCTGGTGACGCGCGTCGGTTCCATCGTGCTCGGGCGCGACGGGTCGACCGGCATCGTCCACAGTTGCCGCTCGCCGCTCGCGTCGATGGTGAACCACACCGTCGACGAATCGTGCGACCACGCGACATCGACCGGATCGCGATCGAGCGTCGCCGAGAGCGCGCGCGGGTTCGATCCGTCGGCGCCCATCACCATCAGCGTGGAGACGTCATAGGAGTGGTGACCGACTTCGTGGTCCGGCGCCGCGAGGTAGGCGATCCACTTGCCGTCGGGCGAGACGTGCGGCGCGGACTCGGAGCCCTTGCGGTTGGTGAGGTCGGTGACGGCCCCGCTCTCGACGTCGATCGCGTAGATTTCCGAGTCGAACGGCCGCCAGTCGGCGTCGGCCTCGCGCAGCCCGTCGAACACGAGCGACTTCCCGTCGGCGGTCCATTCGCCGGCGCCGTGATCGAAGTCGCCGCTCGTGACCTGGCGCGGCGTGCCGCCCTCCGCGTCGACGACGAAGAGGTGCTGGAAGCCGGAGGGGCGGTAGCCCTCCCGATCGCGCCGGTAGTCGAGGCGCGTGATGATGGTCGCGTCCTCCGCCCACTTCGCGCCTTCCGGGCGCCGCGGCATCGAGATCGGGAGCACGTCGTTCTTCTCGGGCACCACGCTGCGGAACGCGATCCGCTTGCCGTCCGGCGACCAGCGCAGGTCGGTCGGCGCGCGATCGATCCGCGTGATCTGCGTCGACTCGCGCGTGGCGACCCACATCCACCAGATCTGCGAGCCCGCCGGCTGCCCGTCGGCGAGGTAGGCGATGCGCGTCCCGTCCGGCGACCACTCGGGCGAGCTGCCGGCGCCGAGCTGGCGCAGGCGCGAGCCGTCCTGATCCATGATCCACAGCTCGGAGCGCGGGCGGTCGTTCACGCGATCGGACCAGGTGCGCGTGAAGACGACCTGCTTGCCGTCCGGCGACACGCGCGGATTCGCGGTCGCTTCCATGTCGAAGAGGAGATCGATCGACACGTGCTTCGGATTCGCGGCCGGCTTGTTCTCGTCGACGGGGGATAACGCAAGCACGAACGTCAGTGCGAGGATCGACACGGCTTCTCCTCCTTCGAGGGCAGACGATTCAACTGGGCGGCGATTGCGGGTTCGGCGCGTCGGGCGCTTCGTCGCGCCAGAGTTCGCGCGTGTTCGGGAACCAGATGCTTCCCCAGCTCTGATCGGGCTCCCGCCACGGCGAGATGCCGGTGGGCCAGTGCGGCCACAGCGAGCGACAGATCAACCAGTCGACGGAGCCGAGGACGAGCGAGATCGGTTTGAAGATCCAGTAGCTGAAGTTGAAGTGGATCCCGGGCGACACGCCGCTCGGCGTCACGGACACGCCGGCGCTCGCCGACGGGATCTTGCTGCTGCTCTCGGCCCAGTAGTCGAACACGTTGGTGAGTCCGACGAGCGGTGCGTCGATCACGTCGCGCACGCCGGTCAGCGGCGTGAGCACGACGCGACCCGCGGTGTTCGAGCACCCGATCGGCGCGAGCGTCGCGAGCAGCGCGAGCGCTGCGATCCGCGACGAGGAACGGACGAGCATGGCGGGCTCCGCGTTCATGCGAGACGGCGGAGCATACCGCGCTTCGCGCGGAAACCGCGGGCGCGCGCGCGCATCGAAACGGGTCCCGCGCTTTGCGGGAAACCGAACTCGGAGAACTCCATGAGACGGATGCCCGTGCTCGCTCGATTCACCCCGCTCGCGATCCTGATCGTCGCGTCCGGCTGCGGAGCCGTCGCTTCGGACCGCGCCGCGGACGTCGCGCCGTCGGTCGCGGTTCATGCGACCGACCACTGCGTGTGCGGTACGCCCGAGGGCGATCTCCTCGGCTGCACGGCGCACGACTGTCCGAACCGGATCTCTGCGCAGGAGGGCGGCAAGTGACGCGCCGCGCTGCATGGATCGTCGCGGTGGTGCTCGCGCTCGCCGCGCTCCCGCTCGTGGCTCGCGCGGAGTCGATCGCTCTCGCCGACGGGCGCAAGATCGACGGCCGCGTCGTGTCGATCGACGCCGATCGCGCCACGATCGGTCTCACCGGCGCGTCCGGCACCGCGACGTTCTCCAAGGCCGAGCTCGAGAAGCACGCGTGGTTCGACCTGCGATCGCGCGCGCTCGCGAAGGATGACGCGCGGGGGCGGATCGAGTTGGCGCGCGCCGCGCTCGCGGACGACCTCCTGACGCAAGCGAAGCGAACGGCGGAGACCGCGCGCGCGCTCGATCCGAGCGTCGCCGCCGACGCAGACGCCATCGCGGCCGAGGTCGACGCGCGTCTTCCCGACGCGCTGCTCGCGTGGGCCGAGCGACTGGAGCGTTCCGGCGACCACGCGGGCGCGCGCCGCGAATACTCGCGCGTCGCGACCAGCGCCGCCGAGTCGCGCGCCGCCGCGATCGCTCGCGAACGGCTCGAGTCGCTCGACGCCTCGGCGGATGCATCGATGAGCGCGATGATCGACGCGAAGCGAATCGTCGATGCGGCCGACCTCGGCCCGTTGTCGCGCTCGCTCGCCCGCGCGCGAGAGCTCGATCGGCGCGGCCTCGCGGCGGGCTCGAATCAGAGTCGCGCGCTGGACGCGTTCGACAAGGCGGTCGACGTCGGCACGACGACGCTCGCACGCATCGAGAATCTGATCGCGAGCGAACGGTCCGACGCGACGCGCATGACGCTCACTGCGCTCGCGGGCGAAGTCCGCGCGCAAACGGTGCAGAGCCTCCGCAACGCCGCGTCGGTGCTCGCCGTGCGCGGATCACATCCCGCCGCGCTCGAGAAGGTCGCCAAAGCGATCGCGCTCGATCCGGGCAACGAATCGCTGCGCGCCGACCGCGCGCGCATCGAGACCGCCGCGTCGCAACGATTCTGGCGTCGCCTGCGCTGAGCGCCCGGAACGGGCGATCGTCAGGGCAGCAGATCCATGCGGACCGCGTTGGTGATCCCGACGCCGCGGAACTGCGCGGGATCGACGTAGATGAACTGCACCCACGCGCTGATCGGTCCGCCGCCGCCGGGCAGGCCGTTCAGGTGGAGTTGGCCCGCGCCGTCGGTGACCGTCGGGTACTGGAACGCGACCGGGATGGGGAGCAACACCCCGCCGTAGAACGGCGTCGGTGTCGACGTGAGACCCGCGAGCAGGAGACCGGCCTGGTTCGCAGTCGCGTTGACGACCGCGAGGTCCGCGGTGGTGCCCGTCGAGAGATCGCCGCCGCAAAGCGAGAGCGTGCCGGTGCCGGGACCGCCCGAGCCGACGTTTGCCTGGCAGATGTTCGGCGGGAACGTGATCGGATCGGAGGCGATGCCGTTCGCGACCACGACGAGCGAGTAGCTGCCCGGCGGCAGCGACGCCGGCGTGCGGAACTCGGTCGACACCGGAGTCGCGCCCGTCTGCACTCCGGTGCTGCTCCAGTTGAAGCTGCGGCAGTACCAGACGTTGCCGCCCGAGGTGAGCCGCACGATCGGGTAGTTCGAGTTCATCTGCAGGTCGTCGCCGTACGTCGCGCCTTCGGAGAACCCGTTCAGTCCGGTGCCGACGAGGTGCCACGATCCGTCGGGATTGTGCGTGATGCCGGTGATCGTCGGCTTGCCGGACGCGAGCGGTGCGCCGGTCGGCGTGTAGACGTACAGGTCGTCCGCCATGTGCGAGTAGAGGACCTGCCCGTTCGGAAGGTCGAGCATCGCGGCCTGGAACGTCGAGATCGGATCCGACGCGCCGACCGGAGCGCCGACCGACGTGAAGGAGTTCGCGACCGGGTCGTACTCGTAGAAGGTGGTCGGCGAGGGGAAGTGATCGGCCGACGTCGGCTTCGGGCTCACCGCGCACAGCACCTTGCCGGTGACGAGCACCGCCGCGGGTGCATCGGGCGTTCCCTTTCCGGCCGGGATGTCGGGGCCCGCGGTCCACACGCCCGGCGCGTTGGTGCCGGACGGTGTGTAGAGCGCCGTGTGGCCGGTCGAACCGAGGAAGAACGCCTTGCCGTTCGCGAGCGTGACGGCTCCGCCGATCTCGCCGCCGAACGGGTCATAGAGCTGAACCGGCAGCACGCCGTCGTTCACCCACGTGTTCGTCGCGGGGATGTAGCGCTCGGAGAGGTTGCCGAACGGATCGTTGGTGAGGATGCTGTTGTCCGGGAGCTTCACCCACGCCGCTTCGTCCTGATACACGCCGCGGAACAGCGAGCCCGCGTTCGACCAGGTGTTCGTGGCGGGGGAGTAGATCAGCGGCACGCCGTCGACGTGCGGGAACACGGGCATCAACAGCACGCGACCGTCCGGGAGGATCTCGCTGTTGCAGTCGTAGAAGTCGTCCGTGCTCTGGTTCCACAACGCCCCGGGCGGGTTCGTCTGCGTCCAGACGTTCGTTTGCGGGTCGTACACCTCTGCCTTCGGTCCGCCGGTCCCGTACTCGCCGCCCGCGACGAACACGCGACCGTCGGTCAACACCTGCGACGGGTAGTACAGGCGGGTGTCGTGCGCGTTCGCGAGTGTGGTCCACGTCCCGCCGACGTAGCTGCCCGACGCGTTCGGCGTCAGTCGATACCAACCCTTCGAGATCGTCGAGCCGTCGTTCCGCGCGGCCATCACGGTGCCGTCGGAGAGCAGCAACAAGAGGTTCACGCCCTGCGGCGCGTTGTTCGTCACCTTCGTCCACGTTCCCGCGCGCGCCGGCGGCGGCGCGGCCGCGACGGCGATTGCGGCGATCGCGAGAGAGACGATGCAAATACGGGAGGAGGACGGGGTGGGGAGCGTCATGGGGCCTCGCAGCGGAGAAGCCGGTCTCGGAACGCGGGCGGGAGCATACTCGCCGGCCCGCCCGCGCCGGAACGGGTGAGCCGATCGAAGTGCGCGTCGGTCACGCTTCAGCTTCCGATTCGCGGCGCATGGACTACACTCCTGCGCTCTCGCCCAACCTGGACGAAGCATCCGCTGTCGGAGTCCCGCGCATGCGCACCGTTTCCACGACGTTCGCTCTCATGCTCCTCGCCGCAGTCGCGGTTGCACAGGAGACCTCCACCCGGATCGAGGTGACCGACAAGGGCGCGTTCCCTGTCACCAAGGTTCGCGGCGGGCCGTCCCCGCATTCGCCCGCGACCAGCATCGACTCGAATCCCAATCCGTCCGCCACGGGTCAGCGCTGGGTGTATCCGAACCCCGCCGGGATGCCGTGGATCTCGCAGAACGTCTCGTCCGGCAACTTCGGCACGTTCGCGTGGATCGGTCAGGACCTGAACTTCCAGCGCCTCTCGGTGCTCGCCGCGACCGATGATCAGAACCCCGCCGTCCCGATCTACGAGGACCCGCTGACCGGCTCGGACGTGTTCGCGATCGCGGCCGCGGACAAGGCGCCGATCGGCGTCGTCGGTCGCCGCAACACGGCCGGCAACGTCGAGGAAGTGCGGCTCTACAGCGGCTTCTCGGGCACGGCGGTCGCCACCGCGACGGTGAACACGCCGATCACGAACGGCTTCGAGGTCGCGATCAGCGACGACGGTGAGCGCGTGGTCGTCGGCTACAACGACCCGTCCTCGATCCCGTCGGTCGACGTGTACGACACGTTCGGCGGCACCACGCTCTCGGGCCCGACCACCTACACGGTCACCGGCTTCAACTCGTTCCGCGAGCTCGATCTCTCGGGCGACGGCGCAGTGATCCTCCTCGCGACCGATACCGCGGACGTCCTGCTCGACGCCGCGACCGGCTCGCAGATCTTCCTCGACAACTCGACCGTCTCGGTGGACGCGCACGCGGTGAACAAGAACGGCGACGCGTTCGGCCGCGGCGGCTTCGACATCGGCGCGTGGAAGAAGAACGGCGCCAGCTACAACCGCGTGGTCACGTTCAACGACGCGTCGCTCGGCTTCATGGTCTCGCTGTGCTGCGACATCTCGGCCGACGGCAGCACGTTCGCAGCCGCGGCCTACGACGCCACCAACGCGAACAAGCTGCGCATGTACGTGTGGAGCCTGACCCCCACGGGGTCGACGCTGCTGTGGACCTACTCGAAGAACACCACGGGCAACCTGCAGAACGCGCCGAGCGCCGTGTCGATCTCCGACGACGGCCGCTGGATCGCGCTCGGATCGTGGGGCGGTCAGTTCGGCAGCCAGCCGGAGACCCAGCTCTTCGATCGCGACGCGGGCAACGTGCCGATCGGGTCGATCAACTCGCCGGGCTCCGTGTTCGACGCGGAGATCTCGGGTGACGGCCAGTTCGTGATCGTCGGCACCAAGGCGGTCCACGCGAACTCGTTCGGCAACGGCGGTCGCGCCTACAGCCTCGATCGCGGCGGCCAAGGCTTCCGTCTGCGCGGCACGCCGTCGATCGGTCGCGCGATCACGGTCGAAGAAGGCGGCACGCCCGGCGAACCCGTCCTCCTCACCGCGTCGCTCGGGCTCCTGCCGACGCCGCTCCCGGTCGGCGGCTTCACCGGGACGTTCGATCTGAACCCCGCGCTCTTCCTGCTGGTGCCGACCGCGGTCGGCTCCGTGCCGGGCGCCGGCGTGCTGTCGATTCCCGCGACGATCCCGCTCGTTCCGGCGGCGATCGGGTTCACGGTCTACGCGCAGGCGATCCGCCCCTCATCGACCACGCTCGACAACCACATCGCGTTGCCGATCACGCCCTGATCGAAGGGCGCTGGTCGTTCCCGTCGCTCACCCGAGAACCGCTTTGCAGCGGAAGGATGAACCCATGCACATGATCGAGTCCGTCGACCTCGCCGACGCGCGACGCGTGATCGCCGCCGGCGAAACGAAGGCCCGGGAGATCGGTCAACCGATGAACATCGCGGTCGCCGACGCGGGCGGCAACCTGGTCGCGCACGTCCGCATGGACGGTGCGTGGATCGGGAGCGTCGACATCTCGATCGGCAAGGCGTTCACCTCGCGCGCATTCGACATCTCCACGAAAGACCTCGGCACCCACTCGCAGTCGGGCGGCCAGTTCTTCGGGATCCATGCGTCGAACCGCGGCCGCGTCATGGTGTTCGCCGGCGGCGTCCCGCTCCTGCGGGGCGGCAAGGTCGTCGGTTCGGTCGGGGTGAGCGGCGGGAGCGGCGAGCAGGATCACGCCGTCGCGGTCGCCGCGGCGGCGGCTCTCTGATCG
>CAZBOK010000202.1:0-8557 GCA_964493525.1 uncultured Phycisphaeraceae bacterium
TCTCGAACGGGTAGTGCACCTGCGCGAACGGCATCGAGCCCGACTCGAACCAGCAGTCGAGGACGTCCTCGACGCGGCGCATCGTGCTCTTGCCGGTCGGGTCGTCCGGGTTCTTGCGCGTGAGCTGATCGATGAACGGCCGGTGCAGGTCCGCCGGCCGCACGCCGAAGTCCTTCTCGATCTCGTCGAGCGAGCCGTAGACGTCGATGCGCGGGTACTTCGGGTCGTCGCTCTTCCACACCGGGATCGGCGTGCCCCAGAATCGATTGCGGCTGATCGTCCAGTCGCGCGCGCCGTCGAGCCACTTGCCGAACACGCCGTCCTTCACGTGCTCCGGCACCCAGTTGATCTGCCGGTTCAGCTCGACCATGCGCTGGTTGAAGGCCGACACCTTCACGAACCAGGACGAGATCGCCTTGTAAATCAGCGGTTGGTCGGTGCGCCAGCAGTGCGGGTAGTTGTGGACGATCGTCTCGTGCTTCACGAGCACGCCGCGCTGCTTCAGCTCCTGGATGATCGGCTTGTTCGCGTCGAAGACGAGCTGGCCTTCCCACGGCGGGACTTCGCTCGTGAAGCGGCCGCGATGATCGACCGGAACGACGAGCGCGATCCCGTTCGCTTCGCACACGCGCTGGTCGTCTTCGCCGAAGCCGGGCGCCATGTGCACGACGCCGGTGCCGTCCTCCGTCGACACGAAGTCGCCGGCGAGGACGCGGAACGCGTTCTTGTGGTTGGCGAAGAACGGGAAGAGCGGCGTGTACGTGCGACCGACGAGGTCCGCGCCCTTCAGCGAACCGACGACCGTCGCGCCTTCGAACTGCTTCTCGAACTTGGCGACCGCAGCGGCGCCGAGGATGAAGCGCTCGCCGCCCTTCTCGAGGATCGAGTAGTCGACGTCGGGGCCGACGGCGAGCGCGAGGTTCGACGGCAGCGTCCACGGCGTCGTCGTCCACGCGAGCAGGTGCGTCGGACTCGGTTCGCCGGGCTTCGGCGCGAGCGTGAACTTCACCGTGACGGCGGGGTCCTGTCGCTCGCGGTAGCTGTCGTCGAGTCGCGTCTCGAAGTTCGAGAGCGGAGTCTCCGCGGCCCACGAGTACGGGAGCACGCGATGGCCTTCGTAGAGGAGCCCCTTCTTCCACAGCTCCTTCAGCGCCCACAGCACGCTCTCCATGTAGGAGAGGTCCATCGTCTTGTAGTCGCGGCGGAAGTCGACCCAGCGCGCGGCGCGCGTGACGACGCGTTCCCATTCCTGCGTGTAGGTCAGGACCGACTGGCGGCAGTGCGCGTTGAACTTCTCGATGCCGAAGTCCTGGATCGCGAGGCGCCCCTGGATGCCGAGCGCCTTCTCGGACGCCATCTCGGCCGGGAGTCCGTGGCAGTCCCAGCCGAAGCGACGGTCGACGCGGCGGCCGCGCATCGTCCAGTACCGCGGCACGACGTCCTTCACGAAGCCGGTGACGAGGTGGCCGTAGTGCGGCAGCCCGTTGGCGAACGGAGGCCCGTCGTAGAAGACGTACTCGTTGGTGGCGCCGCTCTTCGTCGCCGGGCGATCGTCGACCGACTTCTCGAAGATGCGCTCGCGCTTCCAGAACTCGAGGATCGCGCGCTCGATCGTCGGGAAGTTCGGGTGGGGGGCGACTTCGGGGTAGCGGCGTTCGGTCATCGCGGATCCTGCACGCGCGCATCGAACGCGCGATGGAAACGGCGCATGCTATCGGTGCCGCGCGGACCCCTCAAGCGCGCGAAGCTCGGGCCGCGCGACGAGGAGCTTCCGGTTCCTCCCCCGGCGCGCGGAGCGCCGCGCGATCACTCGGCGCCGAGTTCGCGAGCCACTTCCGAGGCGACGTCGCCGTCGCGGCCGCCCGCGGCGCCGCCTTCCGCGGGGCCGGCGCCGGCGACCTGCGGCCAGAGCAGCACGCGGTTGCGGCCGCGGCGCTTCGCTTCCATGAGCGCGCAGTCGGCCTGATGCAGGAGCGTCTCCGGAGCCGACTCCTCGACGCCGTCGAACGACGCGATCCCGATCGAGAGCGTGACAGACGTCGAGCGACCTTCGCGCTCGAAGCGATACGCGCCGACGATCGTGCGCAGGCGTTCCGCGATGCGCACCGCTTCCGCGAGCCCGGTGTTCGGCAGCAGCAGGACGAACTCGTCGCCGCCGAGCCGCGCGGGGATGTCGACGTCGCGGATCACGGAGCGCAGCTTCTTCGCGAACGCGAGCAGCACGAAGTCGCCGAAGGCGTGATCGAACGAGTCGTTGATCGCCTTGAAGTTGTCGAAGTCGAGCATCACGCACGCCATCGCGGCGCGCTGGCGGCGCGCGCGGCTGAACTCCTCGCGCAACCGGCGATGGAAGTAGCGGTCGTTGAACGTGCCGGTCTTGAAGTCGGTGATCGACTGGCGCTCGAGCGAGAGGCGATCCTCCTCGAGGCGGCGGATCACCTCGAGGCGACCGAGCGCGAGACTCACGCGATCGAGGAGATGCGTCTCGGTCAACGCGCGGCGCGGAACGACGTCGTCGAACAGGCGCGCCATCCGGCGCAGCGTCTCGCCGACGGCTTCGAGCGCGGTGACGAGGATCACCGGCGTGTATTGGACGCGGTCCTTGACGTCGAGGACCGCCTTCAGCTCGTGGCCGTCCGCACTGCGAGACAGCGGAGCGAGCACGACGAGGTCCGGCCGCCGCTGCGTGATCGTCTCGACGGTGCCGAGCGCGTCCGTCGAGCTCACGACGGTGTGACCCCATTGGGCGAGATCGCGGGCGACGTCGGGGAGACGTTCCGTGTGGTGATCGGCGATGAGGATGCGGCGGGGGAAGGAGTTCAACGCACGGCTCGGAGGACGGACCCGGATCGAATCATCGTCGACGCGCGTCCGCGTGCGACGGCGCCGGCAGTCTAGTCGCTCGGTCCACGCGCTCGGGGCCAAAACCGATCGCGGGTCGGAGCGTGTCGATCCTTCGAACTCTTCGCACCCGAATGAGAACCGATCGGCTCTCGCGCCGCGCGAACTTGATGGAAAAATCCCGCGCACCGCGGCGATCCGCTCCCCACACGACGAGCGCCGCGCTTGACTTCGATCGATCGTCCTCTAACTTGGCCCGGCTCGGCGCGGCCGCCCGAAGTGGGCGTTCGACACATCGCCGGACCTCTTCCAACAGTGGGCCGCGACCGTCGGCCCGGCGCGAAACAGAACCTTCCCTCCGCCGGGATCCCGACGCCGCAACCGCCCCGCTTTCATCGATCACCCGGGAAGGTGAGAGTCCTCGCTCCATGGCCGCGATCTCCGTCAAAGAGCTGCTCGACGCCGGCGTCCACTTCGGTCACCCGGTCTCCCGGTGGAACCCGAGGATGGCGCCGTACATCCACGGCAAGCGCAACCTCATCCACATCATCAACCTGGTCGAGACCCTGAAGGGTCTCATGCGCGCGCGTCACTTCCTCAAGGAGCTCGCTGCGACCGGCCGCCAGATCGTGGTGGTCGGCACCAAGCGCCAGATCAAGGGCGTCGTCGAGGCCGAAGCGCGCCGCGCGAACATGCCGTTCGTGAACGAGCGCTGGCTCGGCGGCACGCTCACGAACTTCACGACGATCCGCTCGCGTCTGCGTCGCCTCGAGGAGCTCGAGGGGCTCGAGGTCACCGGCGAGATCGCGCAATACAGCAAGAAGATGCAGTCGGCGATCATGCGCGAGCTGAAGCGCATCAAGAAGAACCTCGACGGCGTGCGCACGCTCGAGCGCATCCCCGGCGCGCTGCTCGTGGTCGACCCGGTCAAGGAGTACATCGCGGTGCGCGAGGCGAACCGCCTCGGCGTGCCGATCGTGTCGATCCTCGACACCGACTGCGACCCCGACAAGGTCGACCTCGCGATCCCCGCGAACGACGACGCGATGAAGTCGGTGTCGTTGCTGCTCGCTCAGCTCGCCGACGCGATCATCGAGGGCCGCGCCAACTTCCGCGAGAGCGTGGTGCAGCCGGAGCAGGACGAGCCGGTCATCGAGATGAAGAAGAAGGAGATGCGCGGCGGCCAGCGGCGTCCGCCGCGGCGAGATCGCCCGACCGGCGGCTTCGACCGTGACGGCGGCGGCGGCGGCGCGGCTGGCGGCGATTCCAAGCCGGCCGATGCACCGGCCGCGCCCGCGACCTGATCCAAGGACGGTCCGGCGCGAGCGCCGGCGACGAGAGGAACGCGAGACATGGCTGACGCGAAAGACGTGATGAAGCTGCGCGCCGAGACCGGCGCCGGCGTGAACGACTGCAAGAAGGCGCTCGACGAGTCGGGCGGCGACATGGAGAAGGCGAAGGACTGGCTGCGCAAGCAGGGCGGCAAGATCGCCGAGAAGAAGGCGACGCGCGCGACCGGCTCCGGCCTCATCGCCTGCTACCTGCACCCGACGCCCGACACCGCGCGGATCGGCGTGATGCTCGAGTACCACTGCGAGACGGACTTCGTCGCGCGCAACCCGGAGGTCCAGGCGTTCCTGCGCCAGGTCTGCCAGCACATCGCGGCGAGCCGGCCGAAGTATCTGACGCGCGAAGAGGTGCCGGAAGACGTCATCGCGAAGGAGAAGGAGATCTATCGCGAGCAGGTGAAGGACAAGCCGGCGCCGGCGCAGGAGAAGATCATCGCGGGCAAGCTCGACAAGTTCTTCCAGGAAGTCTGCCTGGTCGACCAGCCGTTCGCGATCGATCCCACCAAGACGATCAGCGAGCTGGTCACCGCGCTGATCGCGAAGATCGGCGAGAACATGAAGCTCGCGCGCTTCTCGCGGTTCGAGATCGGGACCTGAGCGCTCCCATGGGTGCCGAGCGCGGCCGATTCCGGCGCGTGCTGTTGAAGCTCTCGGGCGAGGTGTTCGGCGCTCCGGGAGTGAACCTCGCCGTCGATCATCTGCGCCGCCTCGCCGCGGAGATCAAGGCGGTCCACGACGACGGGACGCAGCTCGCGGTCGTCGTCGGCGGCGGCAACCTCCTGCGCGGCGCCGAAGTCGCGGCCGCGGGCATGAACCGCGTGTCGGCCGACCAGGCCGGGATGCTCGCGACCGTCATGAACGGCCTCGCGCTCCAGGATGCGCTCGAGCAGGTGAAGGTGGAGACGCGCGTCTGCTCTGCGCTGACCGTGCTCGCGCTGTGCGAGCCGTTCATCCGCCGTCGCGTGCTGCGCCACATGGAGAAAGGCCGCGTGCCGATCCTCGTGGGCGGAACGGGCAACCCGTACTTCACGACCGACACGACCGCGGCGCTCCGCTGCAAGGAGCTCGAGGCGGACGTGCTGTTGAAAGCGACGAAGGTCGACGGCGTCTACTCGGCCGATCCGAAGAAGGACGCGAACGCAGAGTTCTTCCCGCAACTCACCTACTCGGACGTCCTGACGCGCCGCCTGCGCGTCATGGATTCGACCGCGATCACGATGTGCCAGGAGAACGGCGTCCCGATCGTGGTCTTCAATCTCACGGTGCCCGGCAACGTGCTGCGCGTCACGCGCGGCGAATCGATCGGTACCCTGATCCGCGACTGAGCGCCGGCCGCTCGAATCGGATCCGACTTCCCAAAAGGAGAAGGCGATGCTCTTCAACCAGATCGTGCAGGAAGCGAAGGACAAGATGAAGAAGGGCGTCGCGCACTTCGGCGAGGAGACGCGCGGGATCCGCTCCGGCCGCGCCACGCCCGCGCTCGTCGAGAACGTGCGCGTCGACTACTACGGCAGCCCGACTCCCTTGAAGCAGATCGCGTCGATCGGCGTGCCCGAGCCGCGCGCGCTCCTGATCAAGCCGTTCGACGTGTCGTCGCTGAAGGAGATCGAGAAGGCGATCCAGAAGAGCGATCTCGGCATCAACCCGTTGAACGACGGCAAGGTGCTGCGCGTCATCATCCCGCCGATGTCCGAGGAGCAGAGGAAGAAGCTCGCCGCCCGCATCAAGGAACTCGCCGAGGCCGCGCGCGTGTCGCTGCGCAATCTCCGCCGCGACCTGAACAAGCAGATCGACGAGAGCGAGATGACGGACGACGAGGTCGAGAAGGCGAAGGAAGAGGTGCAGAAGCTCCTGAAGTCGAGCGAAGCGGAGATCGACGCCGGCGTCGCGGCGAAGACCAAGGAAGTGATGGAGGTCTGACGCGGTCGGGCCGCGCCATGATCCCGACACCCGCCTACGCAGCACCCGCCGCCGGTGAACCGCTCGGTCCGTTCACGATCGAGCGCCGCGAACCGGGCGCGCACGACGTCCTGATCGACATCTCGCATTGCGGCGTCTGCCACTCCGATCTGCATCAGGTGCGCGACGAGTGGGGCGGCGCGACCTTCCCGATGGTGCCCGGGCACGAGATCGTCGGGCGTGTCGCCGCGATCGGCAGCGCCGTCACCAACTGGAAGGTCGGCGACGTCGTGGGAGTCGGCGTGTTCGTCGACTCGTGCCGCGAGTGCGCCGCGTGCCGCGACGGGCTCGAGCAGTACTGCGAGCGCGGCCTCACCCCGACCTACAACGGCGTCGAGCGCGACGGCAAGTCGCGCACGTTCGGCGGCTACTCGACGCGGATCACCGTCGACGAGGACTACGTCCTCCGCGTGCCGACGAACCTGCCGCCCGATCGCGTCGCGCCGCTCTTGTGCGCCGGCATCACCACCTGGTCGCCGCTCGTCCACTTCGGCGTGCAGGCGAAGACACGCGTCGCGATCCTCGGGCTCGGCGGCCTCGGGCACATGGGCGTGAAGCTCGCGAAGGCGCGCGGCGCGGAAGTCACGGTGTTGAGCCGCACCGCCGAGAAGCGGAGCGCCGCGAAAGCGCTCGGCGCCGACGACTTCGTCGACCTCAGCGATTCCGCGGCCGTCGCGCGCGTCGCCGCGCGATTCGACTTCCTGCTCGACACGGTGTCGGCTCCGCACGAATACGGGCCGATGCTCGAGCTCCTGCGCCGCGACGCCACGATGGTCGTGGTGGGGCTGCCCGGGCCGTCGCGGTTCGACCCGTCCGCGCTCATCGAGAAACGTCGGCGCCTCGCCGGGTCGTCGATCGGCGGCATCCGCGAGACGCAGGAGATGCTCGACTTCTGCGGCGCGCACGGCATCGGCGCCGACGTCGAGACGATCGCCGCGCGCGAGGTGAACACCGCGTTCACGCGAATGCTGAAGAGCGACGTGCGATACCGCTTCGTGATCGACTGCGCGACGCTCGAGCGCTGAGCGCAGCGCTATACTCCGCCACCTTTCTTCGGGGCCATAGCTCAGGCGGTAGAGCAGCTGCCTTTTAAGCAGCGGGTCGTGGGTTCGAGTCCCCCTGGCCCCACCATTCTCCTTCGAGGTGTCCGATGGCGACCATCACGCAGCAGCAGGTCGTCGATGTGTTGAAGACCGTGTTCGACCCGGAGATCCCGGTCGACATCTGGAACTTCGGTCTCATCTATCACGTGGCGGTCGGCGACGACGACGCGGTCTCGATCACGATGACGTTGACGTCGGAGCACTGCCCGGCGGCGAAGCAGCTCCCGGCCGAGGTGCAGAAGAAAGTGGAGCGCATCGCGGGCGTGAAAGCGTGCGCCGTCGACGTGGTCTGGGATCCGAAGTGGACCGTCGCGCGCATCTCGCCCGAGGGTCGCACGACGCTCGGCCTCGACGACGATTGAGCGCGAATCGATGTCCGTGCGCGTTCCTTGACGCTCCCCGAGCGGTCCGATAGCGTCCGCCGTTTTCGCGTGGCCCCGTCGTCTAGCCTGGTCCAGGACAGCGGCCCTTCAAGCCACTAACACGGGTTCAAATCCCGTCGGGGTCACCACCTTCTTCGGCAAGCATCGCGTCGGGAGCGCGCGGATCGCGAAGGGAATCGGGGTTCGACCCGTCGGCAACCGCTCGCAAGTTCACCGATGGACGCGACTTGTCACGCCAATCCGTGTGCAGTCGGGGAAGTCGGCGGCACTTCGTCGCAGGCCAACCCGTCGAACGGTCTGGCGTAGCACGCCGCCCCGTTTCTGGCGCGTGCGCCGCGCGACCGACCGATCCTCGAGGACAAACGAAGATGTTCCGGCACGACAGCTCGATCGTGCGGCGAGTCGTTCTGCTCGCCGCGATCTTCTCCACGACCTTCGCGTTCGCCCGCGGCCAGGACGACGTGCCGCGTGCGAACTTCGAGTTCGAAACCGTGCGCCGGCTCGCCCGCGTCCTCGCGACCAACGAGTTCGCCGACCCGAACCAGGACGCGCTCCCCGAAGCTCTCGCGAAGTTGAGCTACGACCAGTTCCGCGAGGTCCGCTTCCGGCCGGACCACGCACTGTGGCGCGCCGACTCGCTGCCGTTCACCGCGCAGTTCTTCCACCGCGGCTACCTCTATCGCCCCCGCGTCGCGATGCACGTGTTGACGGCGGACGGCGTCGCGGACGTGCCGTTCGACCCGGGAGCGTTCGACTACCCGAAGGACGCGGGCGTCGGCGTCGCGTCACTGCCGGGCGACCTCGGGTTCGCGGGCTTCCGCCTCCACGCGCCGATCAATCGGCCGGACTACTTCGATGAGGTGGTGGCCTTCCTCGGCGCTTCCTATTTCCGCCCGATCGCGAAGGGCCAGGTGTACGGATC
>CAZBOK010000203.1:0-8531 GCA_964493525.1 uncultured Phycisphaeraceae bacterium
GCCGTAGGTCTTCTCCTGCTCCGCGAGCACGCGCTTCGTGAAGAGCACCTCGTGATACTTCATGGGCACGGCGGTCTCTCCATCGCGGGAGGATCCTGGATGCGCGCGCGCCGTCCCGGTTTCACCCGGCCGCGGATTACGGTGCGCCCCTCACTTCTTCACGAGTTGATCCAGCACCATGATCTTCTGCCAGATCTTGCGCGAGAGGCCGTTCGTGAGGTCCTCGATGTCGTCGACGGCGGCGACGGCTTGCGGGTCGTCGAAGCGCTCGGCGTACAGCGCGCTGATCTTCGCGGTGAGGGCGAGCAGCTCGGAGCAGTAGTCGAGGTAGCGGCCGAGCTGGAACGGTGAGAGCGCGAGCTCCGGCGACGACGCGGTGTTCGGCCCCTGCCGGATCACGCGCTCGGGATCCTTCGCGAGCTGGTGCATGTCGACGATGTGCGCGATGGATCGCAGCTCGTGGATCGCATGCAGCGCGCGGCGGCGCTTCACGCGGATCTCGAGCGAGAACAGGAGCGCGAGCGCGGCGAAGACGAACAGGAGGATGCCGAGCGCCGCGTCGATGCCCTGCACGAGATCGCTGCCGTTCGTCGCGCGCCAATCGACGCGGCCGCTCGCGACCGTCGTCCACATCCACCACGCGATCGCGCCGCCGGCGACGACGACGGAGAACATGAAGAAGCGGAGCAGCGGCGACGCGCCGCCGATCTTGCGCACGCGCGCCGCGTGCTCCTTCGCAACCTGCAGCAGCTCGGCCGCGACCCGCGCGAGGCTCGCGGTCGGGAAGCGCTCCTCGATCCGCCGGCGCAGCCGGTCGATCGTCGCGATGACCTGATCGGGATCGAGGCGTCGGTACGGGTTCACGGCGGCGCACTGTAGAGCACAGGGTGCCGCCGCGAACCCGCGCAGCGACGCGTCAGCGGATCTCCATCTTCAGTCCGTTCGTCAGCGTCGCGCCGCGGATCGCCGTCGGATCGTTGAACGCGCACTGGAAACAGACGTCGAGACCGATCAATGCGCCGTTCGCCGGAATCGCGCCCGGCAGGAACAGGGACCCGGCGTTGGGGACGCCCGCCGCACCGCCGACCGCGATCGCGGTCGCGCTCACGAGCGAGCCGACGAGGAACGTCCCGCCCGCGAGCGGCACGCTCGTCTGCGACAGACCGATGAAGAACACACCGCTCGCGCCGCCGCGCACGGACGTGATCGCGAGGCTCACGCTCGCGCCGGGAGTCGGACAGCCGCCACCCGCGAGCACGGGGACCTTTCCGGGCGCGGTCGGGCCGAGGCCCGCGCCGTAGGCGAGGAAGTCACCGGCGCATGGATCGACCGGAATCTCGAGCAAGGTCGCGGTCTCGCCGGAGCTCCCACTGGTGCTGATCGTCGTCGACGGCGTGATCACCGTCCCGGTGCCGCTCGATCCCGATGAGAAGCCGCGCAGCACGTCGTTGAACGTGTCGAGGATCACCGCCTCCCCGCGTCGCGTCGACCACGCGCCGGCATTCGAGGCGGCCGAACCGACGTACGGACCGTTCTGCGCGAACGGCGTCGCCGCGAGGGTCACGGGGTCGATCGACATCATGCGCGGTTGGACCGCGTTCTGATTGGTGTCGACGACGAGCAGGATCGATCCGTTCGGCAAGAGCGAGAGACCGACCGGTGCGTTCGCGCCGAGCGGGTCGACGACGACCTGAGTGCAGATCACCGGGCCGGACGCCTGCGTGCCCGCGGGGTTCAGCGGGATCCGCCGCACGCTGAGATCGACGGTGTTCGTCCCGGTGCACGAGAACTGCGCGGTGTTGAACTCCGCGACGACGAGCGAGTTCGTCGGGGCGTGGTAGAGCATCGCGTTCGGGTTCGGCCACGGCAGTCCGTTCAGGAGCAGCGGCGCCGCGCCGGCGGCATCGAGGAGCTGATGCGGCTGGTTCGCCGCGTCGATCCAACCGATCCACGCCGTGACGTCGGACTCGTCGTGGTAGTAGATGCGCCCGTCGCCCGTCGGCGCGAACGCGTGAATCAACCGCCCGTCGAACCCGAGCTTCTGCAGTGATCCGTTGCCGTCGACGAGCCACGTCGCGAAGTTTGCCGCGGCGCCGACGGGGCCGCCGGTGAAGACGATGCGGTTGCGGTACGGGTCGTAGGCCATCGTCTGCGAGCGCCCGAGCGTCAGGTCGAGGTCGACCAGCATCGACGCGGCGCCCGTCGCCGGGTCGATCCGCATGATCGCCCCCGAGGTCGACGAGAGTCCCTGGACCACGGGGCTGATCAGGTAGAAGTCCCCCGGCACGAAGTCGCCCGCTTGCGCGTGCGCGCGATCGGCGATGCCCGTGATGGTCGCGAAGAGGGAGACGAGAGCGAGGAGTCGTTTGGACATGGGGAGTGATCCCGACGGTAAGAAGGCCGATCGGAGTCACGACGCAGCGCCTCGTCTCCCCCATCGCAATCCGCGAAGTCGCGCAGCCTCAGCGGATCTCCATCTTCGCGCCGTTCGTGAGCGACGCCCCGAGCACCGCGCCGGGGTCGGCGAACACCGCCTGCAGGTAGACGTCGATGCCGAGCAGGTGGACGTCGTTCGGCAGGAGGCCGGGCAGCGTCGCGAAGCCGGAGCCCGGCATCGTGAGCGGCACCGCGGTCACCGCGCCGCCGATCAGGAACGTCCCGCCGAGGAGCGGAATCGCCCCGGGCGCGAAGCCGATGCAGAACACGCCGCCCGCGCCGCCGAGCACGTTCGAGAGCGTCACGCTGACCGCGGCGCCCGGCTCGGGGCAGCCGCCGCCGGCGAGCGACGGGACGAAGCCGCCGGAGCCCGCGAGGCCCGCGCCGTAGGCGACGAACGCGCCGGCGCACGGATCGGCGGGGATCTCGATCAGCGTCGCGACTTCGCCGGTGCCGCCGGCGCTCGAGACCGGCAGCGTGGTCACGATCACCGAGCCCGCGCCCGTCTCGCCCGAGCCGAACGCGCGCAGCACGTCGTTCGCGGTGTCGAGGATCACCGCCTTGCCGAGCGTCGTCGACCACGTGCCGGCGTTCGTCGCCGCCGCGCCGGCGTAACCGTTCGCCGCGAACGGCGACATCGCGAGCGTGGTGCGGTCGATCGCGATCATCCGGCTCTGCTGCGCGTTCGAGTTGGTGTCGACGACGAGCAGGAGCTGGCCGTTCGGACCGAGCGTGAGTCCGACCGGGATCTCGCCCGGGCCGGACGGATCGACCGCGAACTGGTTGCAGGTCACTGGGCCGATCACCTGCGTCCCCGCGGAGTCGAGCGGGATGCGCCGCACGTTCACGTCGGCCGGGTTGCCGCCGGTGCACGCGACCGACGCCGCGCTGTAGGAGGCGATGAACAGGCAATGGCTCGCCGGGTCGTACAGCATCGCGCGCACGTCGAACCCGAAGTTGCCGTTGATCGTGAACGGGTCGAGCCCGACGTCTGGCAACAGCGGGTGGCGCACGTTCGCGGCGTCGAGGTACTCGATCCACGCGGTGTTGTCCGAATCATCGAGCAGGTAGATCTTCCCGTCGCCCGACGGTGCGAAGGTGCGCAGCGGCTTGCCGTCGTAGCCGAGCTTCTGCAGCGCGCCGTTGCCGTCGACCAGCCAGGTCGCGGTCGGTCCGCCGATGCCCGCGATCACGCCGTTGAACACGAGGCGGTTGCGGTACGGGTCGTAGGCGATGCACTGCGCGGCGGAGAGCGTCGAGTCGAGGTCGACGAGCATCGTCGAGTTGCCGGTCGCGGGATCGATGCGCAGGATCGCACCGGACGTCGAGCTCGAGCCCTGGATCGCGGGGCTGTAGAGGTAGAGATCGCCCGGCGTGAAACCGCTCGACTGCGCATGCAGCGGCGCGGCGCACAGGAAGATCGTGAGAGCGAAAGCGTTCCGAAGCGACGCGAGCGGCCGGGCGAGCATTGCGATTCCTCCGTGAGATCGTGACCGTGTCCGATCTCCGGTGAATCGGGACTCGTTGCCCGACCGGCCCGCTCCGTCTTCGAAAAATCGCGGCCCGCGGTCAGCGGATCTCCATGCGCAGGCCGTTCGTCAGCGTCGCGCCGTGGATCGCCGTCGGGTCGTTGAACGCGCACTGGATGTAGGCGTCGAGCCCGATCAGCGTCACCGTCGCGGGCAGCGTCGCCGGCAGGAAGAGCGATCCGGCGCCGATGGTTCCCGTCGGGCCGCTGACCGCGATCGGCGTCGCGATCGCGAGCGAGCCGACCAGGAACGTCCCGCCGACGAGCGGGATGCTCGCCGAGGTGAGGCCGACGAACAACATCCCGGTCGCGCCGCCGCGCACGCCGTTGATCGCGAGGCTGATCCCCGAACCCGGCGTCGGGCAGCCGCCGCCCGTGAGCACCGGCACCGGCGCGAACGGTGCGCCGAGTCCGACGCCATAGGCGAGGAAGTCGCCGGGGCACGGGTCGCTCGGGATCTCGAGGAGCGTCGCCAGCTCGTTGGTGCCGCCCGGTGTCGAGATCGTCGTCGACGGCACGATCACCGTGCCGTCACCGCTCCCGCCGGCCGAGAACGCGCGCAGCACGTCGCTGAACGTGTCGAGCACCACGATCTGGCCGCGCGCGTTCGACCACGTCCCCGCGTTCGTCGCGGCGGAGCCGGTGTAGGGACCGTTCGACGCGAACGCCGACATCGCGAGCGTCGCGGGATTGATCGAGATCATGCGCGGCTGCAGCGCGTTCTGGTTGGTGTCGACGACGAGCAGGATCGAGCCGCCGGGACCGTGCGAGAGGCCGACCGGCAGGTTGCCGCCGCCCGCGTCGACGACGAACTGCGTGCAGACCATCGGCCCCGACGCCTGCGTGCCGGTCGCGTTCAGCGGGATCTTCCGCACCGTGATGTCGGTCGCGTTGCCGCCGGTGCACTGCGTGCTGGCGGAGTTCGCATGCGCCAGGATCAGCGAATTCGTCGCCGCGTCGAAGATCATCGAGTTCGGGGTCGAGGTCGCGGAGCCGTTCAAGAGCAGCGGCGCCGTGCCGGTGGAGTCGAGCAGCGTGTGCCGGACGTTCGCGGCGTCGAGCCAGTTGATCCAGTCGGTCGCGATCCCTTCGTCATGGAAGTAGATGCGGCCGTCGCCGGTCGGCGCGAACGCGCACATCGCGTGGCCGTCGAAGCCGAGCTTCTGGAGTTGTCCGTTCGCGTCGATGAGCCACGTCGCCAGCACCGTGGACGGCGCCGACGTGAAGATGATGCGGTTGCGATACGGGTCGTAGGCGATCGCCTGCGGGCGGCCGAGCGTCGAATCGAAGTGCACGAGCATCGACGCGGCGCCGGTGACGGGGTTGATCCGCATGATGCCGCCGGACGCCGACGACAGGCCGGTGATCACCGGGTCGTAGAGGTAGAGGTCGCCGGCGACGAAACCGCCGGCCTGGGCGTGGACCCGCCCGACGCAACCGAGGACGAGGAACAGAGCGGGCGCGACGGCAACACGGGTGCGCATGAGAACTCCGGACTCGAAGAGAGCGGGGGCAGCAACCACGGAGATCCCGGTTCCCGCCCCCTGCAAAATCCGTCGCGAAACGTCGCCGGCGCCGTGCGGGAACGAAGTCCGCCTTGAACCCGATCGCGTCCCGCGGTTTCATGCGACTCGCCGATGCAGCAGTACCTCGAACTCCTGAAGCGCGTCCGCACGACCGGCGTCGCGAAGAGCGATCGCACCGGCACCGGCACGCTCTCGGTGTTCGGCCACCAGATGCGCTTCGACCTCGCGCGCGGCTTCCCGCTCGTGACGACCAAGAAGATGCACGTGAAGTCGGTCGTCCACGAACTGCTGTGGTTCCTGCGCGGCGAGACCAACGTGAAGTCGCTGCAGGACGTCGGCGTGACGATCTGGGACGAGTGGGCCGACGAACGCGGGGAGCTCGGGCCGGTGTACGGCAAGCAGTGGCGCTCGTGGGAGACGCGGGACGGCGGCACGATCGACCAGATGAAGGACGTCGTCGAGCGCATCCGGACGGAGCCCGACTCGCGCCGCCTGATCGTCTCCGCGTGGAACGTCGCCGACGTCGCGAAGATGGCGCTGCCGCCGTGCCACCTGCTCTTCCAGTTCTGGGTCGCGAACGGGCGGCTCTCGTGCCAGCTCTACCAGCGCAGCGCCGATGTCTTCCTCGGCGTGCCGTTCAACATCGCGTCGTACGCGCTGCTCACCTGCATGGTCGCGCAGGTGACCGGCCTCGCGCCCGGCGAGTTCGTGCACACGATCGGCGACGCGCACCTGTATCGCAATCACGTCGAGCAGGCCGACACGCAGCTCGCGCGCGCACCGTTCCCACCGCCGTCGTTGCGCTTGAATCCGGCCGTGACCGACCTCTTCGCGTTCCGCTTCGAGGACGTCGCGATCGAGAACTACCAGTGCCATCCGGCGATCAAGGCGCCGATCGCGGTTTGACCGCGACGGCGCGCGTCGTCGTCATCGCGGCGGTGGCGAACAACGGCGTGATCGGCGTGCGCGGCGCGCTGCCGTGGCGCCTGCCCGACGACCTGAAGCGCTTCAAGGCGCTGACGCTCGGCAAGCCGGTCGTGATGGGAAGGAAGACGTTCGAGTCGATCGGCAAGCCGCTGCCCGGGCGGACCAATGTCGTCGTCACGCGCAATGAAGCGTTCCGCGCCGAAGGCTGCGTCATTGCGCACTCGTTCGATGACGCATTGGCCGCGGCCGCCGGCGCATCCGAGGTCTGCGTGATCGGCGGCGCCGCGCTCTATGCCGCCGCATTGCCGCGCGCGACGCGCCTCGAGCTGACGGAAGTGGACGCCGCGCCGGACGGCGACGCGCGGTTCCCCGCGTTCGATCGGGCGCGCTGGCGCGAGGTCGCGCGCGAGATCCATGCGGCCGACGAGCGACACGCGCACGCGTTCACGTTCGTCACGCTCGAGCGGTGAGGCGACGATCGATTACGGGCCGATCTTCCACGGCCAGGACCATTGGAACGGGGTCGACGGGATCAGGAGCCGGGAGGACTGATAGACGTCGAGCGGCACCGACTGGCTCGACTCGAAGACGGCGTCATTGTTCGAGTCGACGAAGAAGAGAACTTCGGGCCGTGGAGACAGCAGCATTGCGGGTCCCAGCTGCGCGGGCGCGGCGATACAAACGCGACCAAGCGTGGTGTGCTGCGCGATCTGTAGATTGCCAGCTTGCGCCAGCTCCGGATGCTGCGCCGCGGAGAACAGAATCGCGGGAGTCGGTGTCGACTGCGACAGATCGATCGAATACACATCGCCCTCGGGGTAGCGGTTGAACAACAGGAATCGGCCTTCCGGATCGACTTCGATCGCGCGGATGAACCCGTAGTCGCTCGACTCCATGAGGACCGTGATGTCCGGCGCATACCACGTCGCAGGCAGAGGAGTCATCGTCAGCGCGCTGCCATGCAGCGCCAGACTCGCGGACCAGGGGCCTGCCGCAGTTCCGATCGGTGGAGCGGGACTCGCCATCGACAAGACGAGGCGCCCCTTCTTCTTCGGGAACTTCCACCGCTCGATCACCGACTTGTCGTTCGGGAGGATTCCCGCGACATACAGCTCGTCACCTCCGAGTCGACTGGCGACGTCGACGATCGAATATCGCGTGGAGTATGTGTTGGTGGAACGCATCCAAGGGTCGGTTGGCGTGCTCTGCTCGCGTCGAACGCCACGACGGGGATCCCCTGCGCGGATCGAGATGCGCGCAAACATCCGTGGCGTTTCGATCATCCCGCTCTGAGCGCGGATGAACTTACGATCGAATCACTTATGAGTGTCGCTGCCCCAACCCGCGAACGCCGCGCCCCGGTTGCATTCTGCTCGTGATCCAGCTCACGGCGCTCGGACCTTGTCCGTCGAAGTGGGCCAGGACGGGACGGGAACTGCCTCCCTCCGATGACGCGCTGCTCGCGCAGTGAGAGTCTCCAGACCCCGTCTTCCTCGACGAGTTCGTCGTGCAGACGGCGCCCCGGGCGAACTCACGCGCCGCTTCTGCGACACACGAACAGCGGACCGGTCATCTCGCCCGCGATCCCGAGTTCGCGTGCCGCGGCGCCGACGACGTCGCGGCCGGTGACGACGCGCACTTCGAACCCGGCGCCGCGCAATCGATCGACGATGTCGGGGCCGTAGATGCGGAAGTGGTCGTGCTGACCGAACCGCCGCGTGCGCTCGGCCGCGTCGGTCACGCTCGGATCCTCGTCGGTCGGAGCGAGGCGGCACGGCACGAGGAACAGCGCTGCGCCGCTCGGTTTCAGCACGCGCGCGCACTCGCGCATCGCCGCCGCATCGTCGACGACGTGCTCGAACACGTGGCTCGCGTAGACGCAATCGAACGTCGACGCCGGGAATGGCAGCCGCACGACGTCGCCGCGCACGTCGACGCCGGGCATCCCGATGTCGAGCGTCACGCGCGAGAGCCCCGCGATCGCGCGCAGCTTCGCGCCGAGGGACGGCTCCGGCGCGAGGTGCAGCATCCGCACGCGTGCGCCGTCGAGGTTCGTCCGCCGCCGCAGGAACTCCCACACGAAGCGATGGCGTTCGAGCGCGCCGCAGCGACGA
>CAZBOK010000204.1:0-8523 GCA_964493525.1 uncultured Phycisphaeraceae bacterium
GAGTCGCGCGGGCCAGCTCGGCGCGATCGGCGAGGTCGCGTGCCGTGGTGCCCGGCATCGCCGCCGCGGCGCCCGCGAGCTCCGCCAGTCGAGCCGCGGCGCGGCCGGCGTTCGCCGGGACGCGTTCCGCCGCTCGCTCGATCTCCGCCGCCGCGGACTCGAGATCGCCCGCGATCGTCGCCACGAACGCCCGGTCGAACGCGCCGAACTCGGGCGCGTCGCGCGCGTCCGGCGGCTCGGCGTGCAGACTCCGCGCGAGCCGCGCGCGGTCGGCCGCGGCCGATTCCGCCAGCACCCGCTCCGCGGCCGCGCCGCGCAGCAACCCACCCTCGTCGGTTCGCAGCACGCCGCGTCGCAGCAAGCTCCGCACGGATGCACCGGCCGCACGATCGAGTCGCGCCGCGACGAGCCCCGGGCTCGCCGCGCCGCCGGCAAGCGCGACCAGCCGGAGCACGTCGGCCTCGGCGTCGTTCTCCGGGCCAGCGCTCGTCGCGGCGTCCGACGCGCACTCGGCCAGCGTCGTCGGCGAGAGACCGGAGAAATCGAAGCGGCCTTCGCGGCGGACGATCGCGCCGCGCTCGAGCGCGCGCCGGAGGATCTCCTCGACGCGGACCGGGTCCGGGCCCGCAGCCTCGAACACGCGCTCCGCGACGACCGCGAGCCGCCGCGGCACGCTCGCCGTGACGGCGCTGCCTGCGGACTCCAACCGGGCGAGGTGTCGCGCGATCGCGTCCGCGTCGAGCGCGGCGAGCGCCTCCGGCTCGATCCCGGCGACGCGCGGAGTCCGGCCATCGCCGGCGACGCGGCTCACGATCACCAGCCTCGGGCCGCCGGCCGGACCGCTCTCGATCGCGCGCGCGATGGCGAGCGCGACGCGGCCGCGCGGCGATTCGATCGCGTCGACGTCGGCGACGATGAGGCGCGGAAAGGCAGCCTGCGCGTCCAGCACGCGGCGCGCGGCGCGCACGTCGGCCGACGCGGAAGTCTCGTTCGCGTCGATCGGTTCGGACTCGCCGGCGCCCTCGTTCCACTCGACGCGCTCGAGCGACGCGGTCGCCGCGCGCACCGCGATGCGGTCGAGCAGCGCGCGGCGGTCGGCGTCGCAAGCCGCCGCGATCCACGCCACGCGACGCGTCCCGGCGATCAGCTCGGCCAAGGACGCGGGCTCGCGATCCTGCTCCACGAACGCGGGCCGCGGCCGGAGCGCCGCGGCGAACGCGCCCGCGTCGTCGGACGGCAGCGAGAGTCGCACCGCCACTTCCGCCGCCGAACCGGGCCGGTCGTTCGGATCGGTCGCGAGCAGCGCGACGAGCGCGTCGCGCCGCTCTGCCGGCAGCCTCGAGAGATCGAGCTCGAGGCTCTCGAGGAACGGGCGGACGGGAAAGCTCGAGTACAGCCGACCGACGTCGAACAGCCGCGCGCGGTCGACGCCCGCGGATGCGGGCAGTGCCGCGAGCCACGTCACGCCGAACGAGAAGAGGTCGCTGCGCGCGGAGAGCGGCCGCTCGAGGATCGTCTCCGGCGCGACGAATGGCGGCGTCCCGCGCGCGCGACCGCCGCGTCCCCCGCTCGCGTCGCGCGACCCCCGTGCGCTCAGCCCGAAGTCGGTGAGCTTCGCGCGCACGCCGCCGCTCGTGCGCGTCACCAGGACGTTGTCCGGTTTCACGTCGAGATGGAGCAGGTCGAACGAGTGCAGGTGGGCGAGCGCGGCGAGGACGTCGGCAAGGACGCGGTCGAGTTCTGCCGGCGAGAGCGAGGACGCCGCGGCCGAGAGCGGCTCGCCGTCGACGAATTCACGGAGCAGCCAGACGCCGTCGGGTCCGTGACCGAAATCGACGAGCCGCGTCAGGTTCGGATGCGAGATCCCGACCAGCAGCGCGAACTCGCCGGCGATCCGGCCTGCGGCCCGGGCGTCCGCCGATGCGTCGTGCTTGAGGACGAATCGCTCGGGACGATCGCCGGCGCCGAGCGCGGCCACGACGGCCACCGGGGCGCGCGGATCGTCGGTCAGCGCGCGCTCGACGCGGAACCGGGAGCGGAGCGCGGTGGGGAGTTCGATCATCGGGGCTCGAGCGGTCCGACCGTCCGTTGCCCGGACGGCCACCGTCCGGAATCGCGAGCCTCGGGCCGGGACGGGCGCCGCGAAGGCGTCGAAGTTACGTCCGCCGCACAGCGTCGGCCAGTCCCGGCTCCTGGCCCGGCAGTTGCCCAGGCGATCGTTGACCCGACCCGACGAACTCGTCTCGAATGCACCCATCCCGATACGGAGGCACCATGCGAACCCGACTTTCAGCAGTTCTCGCGACCGCGCTCGTCCCGGCGGCGCTGTTCTTCTCGGCCACCGAGCTCCGCGCGAGCGGCGGCGGCGACACGCAGACCGGCGAATCGCCGCTGACGCGACCGAACGGCGCGCCGGACGCCGACGCGCACGGCCGCATCCGCGTCGAGCATCGCTCGAACGGACGCGAGAAGCTGAACGTCGAGATCGAGGACGTCGCCGACGCGACGAGCTTCGAGTTGTGGATGGAAAACGACTCGGCCGTCCTGACGCTCGTCGGCTCCTTCACGTCGCAGGGCGCCGGTGAGCAGGAGATCGAGTTCGATCCGCATGACGGTGATCCGCTCCCGTTCAACGCGCCGACCGTCGCGTCGCTCGAAGGCCGCGACGTCGAGGTGCAGTCGGGCGGGATCGCTTACTTGTCCGGTTCCGTCCCGGCGCTCGGCAGCAACGGCGGCGGGGACGACAACGGCGGTGGCGGCGGCGGCGGCGGCGGCTGGGACAAGGCGCGCTCCTCGCTCACCCGTCCCGCGGGCGCTCCCGACCCCGACGCACACGGAAAGATCGAGACGCGCCGGCGCGCGTCGAACGCCCGCCAGCGCTTCCAGGTCGAAATCGAGGACGTCCCGGCATCGGGCGTCGTGTTCTCCGCGTTCGTCGACGACGGCGGCGGGACGCTGACCAACGTCGGCGCGCTCGTCCCCCACGAAGATGCGGGAGAGTTCGAGCTCGAGCTCGACACCGGCGACGGCGCCCAGCTCCCGTTCGGCGTGGCGGACGTCGATGACCTGGCCGGCCGCGCGGTCGAGATCCGCGGCGACGACGCGCTCACCTACCTCGTCGGAACGGTCCCGTCGCTCGGCGACTCGCTGAAGCAGGACAAGAGCAACTCGACGCTCGACGGTGGACCGGGCCGCGCGAAGATCCGGGCGCGCACGCAGCCGAGGAAGGCGAGCGAGCAGCTCGAGTTCGAGGTGAAGAAGGCGAACGTCGCCGCGTTCGACGTCTTCATCGCCGACCCGGTCAGCTCGGTGCTCACGAACGTCGCCACGCTCACCGTGAACGGCGGCGGCAATGCGAAGCTGAAGCTGCGGACGAAGCGCGGTCAGTCGCTGCCGTTCGGCGTCGCGCGCGTCGCCGACCTGTCCGGCCGCGCCGTCGAGCTGCGCGAGGCCGGCACGTCGAACGTGGTCTTCACCGGATCGATGCCGAGCTTCTGAACTCCTGGTCCCTCGGCACGAGCGGCGCGCCGCGCGGAATCCCGCGCGGCGCGCCCCGTCGTTTTTTCGGGCGGCCGCGAGCGCCCGCGGGGCGTCGCTCGCCGGACTTCCGCGCTCGACCGCTAAGCTCCCGCGATGATGCAACCAGAGATCGACCGCTTCCTCGCCGTCGCCCTCGACGCCGCGCGCGTCGCGAGCCGCGTCTGCCGCCGCGTCCAGAAGGAGATGGTGGCGCCCGGACTGCAATCGAAGGCGAGCGACGAGCCGGTGACCGTCGCCGACTATGCGTCGCAGGCGATCGTCCATCGCGCGCTCCTGCGCGCGTTCCCCGAGCACTCGCTGCTCTCCGAGGAGAACTCGGCCCACCTGCGCGCCTCGACGTCGAACGAGCTGCGGGATCGCGTCGTCGGCCTCGTGTCGGATGCGCTCGACACGCGCGTGTCGTTCGACGAGCTGTGCGGGTGGATCGATCACGCGGGCGACGCGAACCACCGCTTCCGGTGGACGGTCGACCCGATCGACGGGACCAAAGGGTTCCTCCGCCACGAACAGTACGCGGTCGCGATCGGCCTGCTCGACCGCGGCGAGCCGATCCTCGGCGTGCTCGGCTGTCCGAGCCTCGCGGAGTCGGGCGTCGGCGCGAGCGACGTCGGCGCGCTCATCTCCGGCGTGGTCGGCGGCGGCGCGTGGCAGGAGTCGCTCGCGGGGGGAGGGAAGCGCGCGGTCCGCGTCAGCGCGCGGTCCGCGCCGGGCGACATCCGGGTGCTCGGGAGCGTCGAGTCGAGCCACGGCGATCCGCGCGTGGTCACCGAGCTCGTGTCACGGCTCGGGCTCGGCGGCGGCGTGGTGAAGGTCGACAGCCAGGTGAAGTACGGCGTGCTCGCGCGCGGCGACGGCGAGGTGTACCTGCGGCCTCGCTCTTCGGTCGCCTACCGCGAGAACGTGTGGGACCACGCCGCCGGCGCCGCGATCGCGGCCGCGGCGGGCGGGCGTGTCACGGACACGCGCGGTGCGCCGCTCGACTTCCGACTCGGCAAGAAGCTCGAGCGGAACGAAGGTGTGCTCGCGACGAACGGCCCGATGCACGACGCGATCGTGAAGGCGCTGTCATGACGACCATCGCCGTGTGCGCGCTCGTGCTCGCGTTGGTCGCGCTCGTCGTCGCGCTCGGCGCTCGCCGCTCGCCGCCGACTGCGACCGCCCCCAGCGCGCACCCCGCGTTCGACCCGACGCGCGAGCTCGCCACGCGCCTCGATCGCGTCGAGCGTTGGCTGCGGATGCTCGCCGACGGCAAGCCCGTCACCGGCGAGATGATCGAGGAAGGCCGGCTCTACCCCGAGATCTCCTCCGACGAAGCCCAGCGCTGGATCGAGGTCGAGCGCCGCCCGGGGCTGCTCGTCATCGACGTGCGCACGCCGCCCGAGGTCGAGGGCGGGCACATCGAGGGGATGAAGTGGATCCCGATGGACGAGCTCGAGGAGCGCGCGCGCGAGGTGCCGCGCGACCGGCCGGTGCTCGTGTTCTGCGCGGCCGGCGGACGCTCGGCCGCGGCGTGCGACTTCCTCACGTCGCGCGGGCACGCGAACGTCGTGAACGTCGTCGGCGGAATGTCCGCGTGGCGCGGACGCGTGAAGACCGGGAAGCCGGCTTAGTCGGGCTTACTTGACGGCGTAGACCGTCTTGCCGTCGCTGAAGATGAACGCGCCGCCCAGCTCGTTGGTCGGCAGGAACACGAACAGCGGCGACTGGATCACCGAGTTCTCCTTGCCGCTCATCGCGTCGAGCACGGCGACCGAGCCGTCCAGGCGCTTCACGAAGTCGAGCGCGCCGACGCGCGCCAGGAAACGCTCGCCCCCGACGTAGCGCCAGCGCTCGTTGCCCGTCGCCTTGTCGATCGACGCGATGGCGCCGTCGAACGGCTGGTAGACGGCATCGGACGCGACCTTCGGCGCCTCGGTAAGCGGGACGTTCGCGCCGAACCAGCGCCAGCGCGCGCTGCCGGTGAGCCGGTTCAGCGCGTACAGCGCGTGGTCGGTCGACGCGACGTACACGGTGTCGCCGTCCGCGGTGAGGTCGGCGTCGTTCTTGCCGAGCGTCTTCACGCTCCACACCGCCTTGTCGGGCTCGGCGCCCGTCGCCGCGCGCGGCGGCAACGACACGACGCGCGAGTCCTGCGACGCGAAGTAGATCAACTGGTCGGCGCCGCCGCCGGTGACGACGGGCGCGCCGATGACCGGTTCATCCGACGGCCACGACCAGCCGGACCAACCGTCGGCGAGCGACACGGAGCGCAGGCGATACCCCTTGCCCCACGAACCCGCGTACAGCGAATCGCCGGAGAGGGCGATGCCGGACGACGGCGTGAAGTCGAGGTCCTTGCGCAGCGTGATGGTGCCGCTGTCCTTGGTGGCGACCGTGAGGTAGCTCTTCGCCATGAATGCGACGTGCTGCGGGCCGACCGCCATGCGGTCCGGCGTGCGATCGAGCCGCACGATCCAGCGGTGGACGCCGGTGCCGGTCTGGATCGCGTGGACCTCGTCGTTCGTGTCGAGCACGTAGAGCGTGTCGCCGACGATGTTCATCCCGCGCACGTCGCCGCGCGTCCGCTCGTGGAGCGGGAACGGGGACCACGCGACGTCCGTGAGGCCGGCGGCCTGAGCGACGGCGCCGGGCGTCATCGGAACGCCGTCCTCCATCGGGAACTCGTCCTTGAACGAGTGGCATCCGGTGAAGGACGCGAGGGCGGAAGCGGCGAGCAATGCGAGCGATCGCCTCATGCGGCGAACTCCTGTCGTGCGTCGGACTCGTGTCGGTCGATGCGAGTGACGTCCCGGGTCTACCTCCGTGGAGCGCGGTGGTTGCTCCGCCGTCGGCGTGTCGTCCGCCCGGTTCAAGAATCGGCGGGATCTTAGGACGGGACCTCACTCGCGCAAGCACAAAGTCCACCGAAGGTCTGATGGCGCAAGGTTTTCGCCGCGTTGACGGGTCCGCGGTGGTCCGGTATGAAAACGCGCTTCCCGATGCCATCCACAGTCGCCCTCGACGAGATCCTGCGCCGCAACCTGGAAGCGATCACGGCGCGCGTCGCCGCGGCCGCGCAACGGGCCGGGCGCGACGCGTCCCCGGGGTCGATCACGCGCGTCGTCGTCACGAAGAGCGTCGGGCTCCCGATCGTCGAGCGACTCCACGCGCTCGGCGTCACCGACCTCGGCGAGAACCGTATTCAGGACAGTGCCGCGAAAGTGGCCGCGGTGCGCGGCCCGCGCTGGCACCTCATCGGCCACCTGCAGAAGAACAAGGTGCGACGCGCCGTGGAGACGTTCGACGTGATCCACTCGATCGACAGCGCGGAGCTCCTCGATCGCGTCGATCGCATCGCCGCGGAGATGGGCAAGTCGCCGCGCGTGCTCCTCCAGTTGAACGTGAGCGGCGAGGAGACGAAGTTCGGCGGCGACGAAGCCGAGCTCGACCGCATGGTCGACGCCGCGGCGCGCTGTCGTGCGGCGCAGGTCGTGGGACTGATGACGATGGCGCCGCTCGATCGCGAGCCCGAGGCGTCGCGGCCGTGGTTCCGCCGGTTGCGCGAGCTGCGCGACTCGCTCGTCGCGAGCGGCCGCCTGGGCGCCGCGGGCGCGGCGTTCCGCGAGCTGTCGATGGGCATGACGAACGATTTCGAGGTCGCCGTCGAAGAGGGCGCGACGCTCCTGCGCGTCGGTCGCGCGTGTTTCGACGGCGTCGCGGATCCCGCGGCATGAAGGGGCGAACGACGTGGCGGTCCTGATCTACGAGACCGGCCCGGAGAAGGGCAAGTCGGTCCGGCTCGACGCCGGCCACGTCTACACCGTCGGCCGCGACCCGAAGAACGAGGTGCCGCTGTCGGACGACCTCGCGTCGCGCGCGCACTGCAAGATCGCCGGCAAGGACAACAAGTTCTTCGTGAAGGACGCCGACTCGAAGAACGGCACCTACGTGAACGACGCGCGCGTGAACGGCGTGGCCGAGCTGCAGAGCGGCGACCGCATCACGCTCGGCAACACCGCGCTCTCCTTCTTCTCCGAGAGCGATGCCGGCGGCGGCATCGGCAAGCAGCTCGGCGGGTACAAGCTCCTGCAGCGGCTCGGCCGCGGCGGGATGGGCACCGTGTATCGCGCGCTGCAGCTCTCGCTCAACCGCGAGGTCGCGCTCAAGATCCTCGCGCCGAAGCTCTCCCGCGATCCCGCGTTCGTCGAACGCTTCCTCAAGGAGGCGCGCGCGGCCGGGCAGTTGAACCACCCCCACATCGTGCAGGTCTACGACGCCGGAAAAGACGGCGCGCTGACGTTCTACGCGATGGAGTTCATGCCCGGCGGCACGGTCGAGGATCGCATCGTGAAAGGCGGCCCGCTCGCGCTCGACGACGCGCTGCGCTTCGTGATGGATGCCGCGCGCGGCCTGCAGTACGCCGAGCTGAAGAAGATCGTGCACCGCGACATCAAGCCCGACAACTTGATGCTGACCGAGCTCTCGAACGTGAAGATCGCCGACCTCGGCATCGCACACGCGACCGACGCGGCGGAGGAGGTCTCCGGGGGCACCGGCGGCGCGATCCTCGGCACGCCGCACTTCATCTCGCCGGAGCAGGCGCGCGGCCTCACGCTCGACACGCGCTCCGACCTCTACTCGCTCGGCGCGACGTTCTTCCGCATGCTGTCCGGGCGCACGCTGTTCGCCGGCGACAGCGCGGAAGAGATCGTCAAGAAGCAGGTGAAGGAGAAGGCGCCGTCGGTGCGCGACGTGAAGGCCGACGTGCCGGAGCGCGTCGCCGCGATCGTCGCGAAGCTGCTCGAGAAGGATCCCGGCGCGCGGTACCAGACCTGCGCCGAGCTGATCACCGACCTCGAAGCGCTCGGGGCCAAGGGCGGCTCGGGCGGCAGGACCGCCGCGATCGCCGCGTCGCTCGTCGTCCTCATCGGCGGCGGCATCGGCGCGTGGGCGATGCTGCGCAAGAAGGACGAGGCCCCCCCGCCGCCGCCGGTGATGATCGAG
>CAZBOK010000205.1:0-8507 GCA_964493525.1 uncultured Phycisphaeraceae bacterium
AAGGTCGGACGATTGAACGGCCGCGCGCTGCTCGCGACCTCGGTGAAGATCGCGCTCGCATCGGCGTTGCTCGCCGGCGCGTGCCACGTCACGCAGTCCGCGCTCGAATCGGGCTGGCCGGGCGGCGGTCTCGCGCACCGCTGCGCGACGCTCGCGCTGTCGATCGGCGCCGGGGTCGTGGCGTTCGCGATCGCGTGCTTCGCGCTGCGCGTCCAGGAGATGCGCCGGCTCGTTCGGGTCTTCGTGCGCTGAACGGTCCCACTCGTCACGCACCGCGTTACTCGCGGATTTCGCCCGTCTCTAATCGCGTCCCGTTTCCACGCCGCAGCACCGCGATCCGCGCCGTCTCCCGGCCGATCGAACGAAGGAGGACCGGATGTTCCGCAGTCTCTGCTCGGGGCTCGTCTTCGCAGCGCTCGCCGTCACGGCGCTCGCCGATGACCCCGCGACCGACGTGAAGGCGATGAAGAAGGAAGCCGGCGCCGCGTTCCAGGCGCAGGATTGGAAGAAGTCCGCCGAGGTCCTGCGCAAAGTCGTCGAGCTCGCGCCGAACGACGCCCTCGCCTGGCACAACCTCGGATACTCGCTCCACATGATGGGTCAACTCGACGACGCGCTCGTCGCTCACATGAAGTGCGCGGAGATCAAAGGGCCGAACCAGGCGGCCGGCGCCTACAACGCAGCGTGCGTGTTCGCGCTGAAGGGCGACAAGGAGCAGGCGTTCACGTGGCTCGACAAGGCCGTGACGCTCGGCTTCGGTCAGACCGCGCTGCTCGACTCCGACACCGACCTGAAAGCGCTGCGCGGCGATCCGCGTCTCGACGACATCAAGGCGCGTTCGTCCAAGAACGACACTGCGCGCGCGTTCGGCAACTCCACGGCGCGTCGCTCCACGCGCGTCGCGTACTTCACGAACACCGGCTGCGCGGGCGAACTCGCGATCGACTACGGGCCCGTCGACTGGGCCGCGAAACTCGACGAGCAGATCGCGTCCGGCAAGCTCGACGGTCAGCGCTGGCGCCTCGGCCGCGACTACTGGACGACGCTCGACAACAGCATCCCGATGACGTTCGGCGACGTGACGGTGCCCGCGGGGCACTGGTACCTCGTCGCGACCAAGAGCGGCGACGCATACACGCTCCTGTGCCTCGACTCGGCGGCGGTGCGCGCACAGAAGCTCGACGCGTTCCAGTCGAACCAGACGAAGGGCGGGATCGCCATCCCGATGACCCACTCGTCGACGCGCTCGAGCGAGGCGCAGCTCCACATCGAGCTCACCACCGACGGGAACGACGATCACCAGGGCGATCTGACGATCGGGTTCGGACCGCACCAGCTCACCACGCACTGGTCGGTCAAGACCTGACCGGGAGAGCAGGACCGGAAGTCGGACCGCGGCTCGGCACGCTGCTACACTTGCGCGCCGAGCCGTTTTCGTCTGCACCGACAATGACCGTGCCAATGACCGTGCCAATGACCGTGGAGGATGCCTCGTGTCGCGAACCCTCGTCGCTCTGCTCGTCGCGCTCTCGACTGCCGGTACTTCGCTCGCGCAATTGACGCAGCAGGACGGCGCGCAGCCCGCCGGCAAGGTGTCGGTCGAAGCGCGCGTGACGCAACTGAAGCAGCTTCTCGACGCGAAGAACTGGGCGAAGGTGATCGAGGTCGCGAAGCCGGTCACCGTCGAGCATCCCGAGAACCAGTACGCGTGGTTCGCGCTCGGCTACGCGCTGCACTCCCAGGGCAAGTTCGAAGAAGCGCTGGAGCCGGACCAGAAGGCCGCCGGCATCGCCGGAGACTTCCAGCCGACCGCGGCCTACAACGCCGCGTGCGCGCTCGCGCTCCTCGGCCGCAAGGATGACGCGTTCGCGTGGCTCGACAAGGCGCGCGAGGTCGGCTTCCTCGACATGAACGGTCAGCTCGAGGCCGACACCGACCTCGCGAGCCTGCACGCCGATCCGCGCTGGGCGAAGTTCAAGGCGGCGCTCGCGAATCCGTCGCGGGGCACCGCGTTGAAGCCGAAGGCGCCGGCCGCCGCTCCGGCCGTCGATGCGCCGAGCGTGATGGTTCGCACGCAGGCGTATGACCGCGGCTTCACCCGCATCGCGTGGTTCCTCGCGAACGGCCCCGGCCCGCAGATCGCGATCGACTTCGGCCGCGCCGAATGGCACCCGGAGTACGCGGCGGCGGTCGAGGCCGGGAAGTTCGACGGGCAGCGCTGGCGCCTCGGCAAGGACTTCTGGACCAACTTCGACAGCAACGTCGACGTGAAGTTCGGCGACGTGGAGATCCCCGCGGGGCAGTACTACCTCGTGCTGTCGCGCGCGGACGGCGCGTACACGCTCACGTTCGTCGACCCGGCGGAAGTGCGGCGCAAGCATCTCGACGCGTTCCGCGCGAAGGACACGAACGGCGGCATCGACGTCCCCCTCAAGGCGGAGAAGGCCGACGTCGCGCCGAAGGCGCTCGACATCTCGATCGCGAAGGACGATGCGAACCCGGCGAACGCGTCGCTCGTCATCGCCTTCGGCTCCTACCGCCTGACCGGCGCGTTCACCGCCACGCTCCCATGATCTCCGCTCGCGTGCGAAGGACCGTCGTCGCGCTCGCCGCCGTCGCGGTGATCGCGGGAAGCGCCGGCAGCGGGTTCTGCTGGCTCGGCGCGCCGAAGGACGGCGAGCGGCTGCGAACGTTGCTCGGCGGGAAGACCGGCAAGACCGGCCAGTTGCCCGAGCTCACCGCGCAGCCGACCGGCCTGCTCCTCTCGCGCACCGGAATCCAGACTGACGTGCTGAAGGGGCTGTCTCGCTACGACGTCGAGGCGCCCGGCGAAACTTCCGTCGTGCACGCGGCCTTCATCGACTTCACGTGGCGCGGCCGGCAGCTCCGACTCGGCGCGCTCGCGCAAGGTCCGGGATTGCCGCGCGCGCTGACCGCCTTCGACGACTTCGGCAAGCCGGTGCCCGAGCTCGATCCGTTCCTCAAGCAGTTCAAGGTCGCGGACGGCGTGCTGATCACCGACGGATCGCTCGCCCCGATCGGCGATGCGATGAAGCTGCGCGATTCGATCGTCAAGCAGAAGGATCCGCCCGCGAAGCCGCAGGAGTACGAGAAGTGGGCGCTGTTCCGCCACAAGCTGCTGATGTGGCAGATGGACGACGTCGCGAGCCGCGCGATCGGACAAGACGCGGACTCCGCCAACCTCGCGGGCGCTCTCGCGGCGCTCGTGAAGCAGACCGACCTGACCAACGAGTTCGCGACGCACTTGAAGACCGTGATGAAGCCGAAGGACGTCGGCCAGTACCGGAAGATGCTCGCGAACCTGAAGGCCGGCGCGGAGGAAGCGCGCGCCGCGGCCGACGCCGGGAAGCTCGACGACGCCGCGAAAATCGCGAAGGCGAAGGTGAAGACCGCGTGCGCGCAGTGCCACGGCTCCGACGCGAACGACTGGAAGAAGCCGTTGAAGGGCGCGATCCGCGCGCGGCGTGAGGAAGTCGGCTTCGCCAACGGCGCGTTCGTCGTCGACTACGACGTGCGGCGCGGCGACCTGCCGGCCGACGAGGCGCAGACGATCGCGTCGGCCGTGAAGGCCGTGCTTCTGCTCGCGCAGGGCAAGTGACCGGCGGTCACTTTTTCTTCGTGTTCTTTGCCGGCGCCTTCGCGGGCGCCTTGACCGGCCTCGCGGCCTTCGCTGCCGGCGCGGGCGCGGCTTTCGCCGGCGCCTTGCCGTCGTAGACCTTCTTGAGCTTCGCGAGGCATTCCTCCCAGACTTCCTCGAGCTCCGCCTGCGTGTCGCGCGCCGCGAAGTCGACCGCCGCGACGAGGACGCCGCCCTTCTGCACCTCGATCGACATCGCGAAGTAGTCGTCGCGCGACTGCGCGCTCCCGTTCTCCCAGCGCATCATCACCGTCTTGCCCGGCTCGAGGCGCAGCACGCGGGCGCGGCTGCGGCGCGCGGTCGGACCGGCGCCCCAGGTGAACTCGATCATGGCGCCTTCGCGAACGTCTCCGGATGCGCCGTCGGCGAACCAGCGCGCGAGCTCGCGTCGATCGGTCAGCGCCTTGAACAACGTCTCCGGCGTGTTGCGCACCAACACCGACTTGTCGACCCTGAGCGCCCGCGCCATGCAACTCGTCTCCCGAGATTGCGGACGATTCTCACTTCAGCGGAGCGCGCTTTCCAGCGCCTTCTCCAAGGTCGAGAGAATGAACGGCTTCTCGAGGACGATCGGCGAGCCGAGCGAAGGGTCGAGTCGGGTGAGGTCGACGCCGGTCCCGGAGCAGAGCACGACCGGGATCGTGGGACGCCGGCGGCGGATCTCGTGCAACGTCGCGAGGCCGTCGAACCCGGGCATCACGACGTCGAGCAGGACGACGTCGATCCGCGCTTCCGGCTGGTCGAGCGCCGCGATCGCCGCGTGACCATCGGCTGCCGAGATTGCGCGTGCGCCGAGCCGCGAGAGCATTGCCGCGGCGACGATCCGGACCAGTCGATCATCGTCGACATGGAGGACGTGGACGCCGTTCAGCGGCTTCGGTTTCTGTTGGGCGGGCTCGTTCATGCTCCTCGTGCGTCCGTTCCACTCCGGGATCGCGGCTGCCCGCGGGGATCGTTACGCTCGAACCGTAACGTCTCGCGCGGCATCCGCGCAGAGCCGCGGGAAGTGGAGCCGCGCGCGCGAGTCCGCACGAGACCGGAAAGGTCGCATGACTGAAAAGCCCCGCTCGCTCGCGATCCGCGTCTCGATGCTCCCGCGCGACACGAACGGAATGGGCACGATCTTCGGCGGCGTCATCCTCTCCTACATCGATCTCGCCGGCGGCATCGAGTGCCGGCGCACGGCGCGAAAGGTCTTCGTCACGAAAGCGATGCGCGAGGTGGTGTTCCTCGCTCCGGTCTTCGTCGGCGAGACGGTGTCGTTCTGGGCGAGGACCGTCGCGCTCGGGCGCACGTCGATCACCGTCGAGGTCGACGTCGAGGTCGAGCGCCGTGATTCGGGGCAAATCGTCCCCGTCACGACCGCGAACGTGACCTACGTCGCCGTCGACGACAACCGCCAGCCGATCGCGGTGAAGGGCTGACCGTTGTCCGCGTCGAACGGCCCGCGCCTCCGCAACGAGATCGAGGCGATCCCGATCCAACAGGACGGCAAGCGGATGTTCGTCCTGCGCGACGTCAGCGGGCTCGCGCCCGATCAGCTCGTGGTGTCGGCGGCGGTGGTGTACATCCTGCATCTCTTCGACGGCTCGCACGACCTCGCGGCGGTGAGCGCGAACCTGAAGAAGACGTTCGATGACGAGGTCCCGGTGGCGCAGCTCGAGGAGCTGGTCACGTCGCTTGACAAAGCGCACTTCCTCGCGGGTGCCGGGCTCGACGCGTTCCGCCGCGCGAAGCTCGATGCGTTCCGCGCGGCGCCGTCGCGCCCGTTCGTGCATTCGGGCGTCGCGTACCCGGGCGACGCGGCGGAGTTCGCCGCGTGGAGCGCGAACCTCGCGAAGATCTCCGACCCGGCCGCGCGCGGGACGCTGGTCGGCGCGGCGGCGCCGCACATCGACCTGCGCTTCGGCGGCCGCGGTTGCCGCGCGGTGCACGATCAGCGCGCCGAGCGTCGGTCCGACGCCGACGTGATCGTCGTGCTCGGCACCGGCCACGCCGCGGGCGACGACCTCTTCACTCTGACGCGCCAGGACTTCGCGACGCCGCTCGGCACGGTCGCGACGGACCGTGAGCTGGTCGACGCGATCGCGCGAAAGGCCGGCGGCGACGAGTTGTTCCGCTCCGAGCTGCTGCACGCCAGCGAGCACACCGTCGAGTTCCAGTCGGTGTTCGTCCCGCTCGCCGGCGCCGCCGCGACGCGCCCGCGGATCCTCCCCGTCCTGGTCGGCTCGCTGCATCGCCACATGACCGAAGGCAAGGAGCCGTGGTCCGACGTGCGGATGAAGCGCTTCGTCGAAGCGCTCGGCGAGGAAGCCGATCGGCTGAAGCGCCGCGTGGTGCACGTCGCGTCGATCGACCTCTCGCACATGGGGCCGCGCTACGGCGATCCGACGGGACTCACGCCGGACGAAGCGACGCAGGTCGAGCGGGAAGATCGCGAGCTGCTCGGGTTCGCGGAGCGCGGCGATCCGGAAGGCTTCTTCTTCCACAACCAGAAGCTCGGCGACCGCCGTCGCGTGTGCGGTTTCTCCGCGCTCTACACGCTGCTGCGGCTCCTGCCCGGCGCTCGCGGCCGCGTGCTCGACTACACGCAGACGACGTTCCCCGATTCGCAGGACACGGTCGCGCACTGCGCGATGGTGTTCGAGAAGCCGTGAGCGAGAAGACGCGGTTGCTCGTGCTCGGCCGCGTCGCGGACGAGGCGGCGGAACGCATCCGCGTCGAGGCGCCCGAGCTGGCGGTCACGGTGCGCGGCTTCGACGACGCGACGCCGGCCGACCTCGATGCGGCGGAAGTGCTGCTCGCGTTCCGCATCCCGCGGGCGATCGAGCACGCCGCCGGCAACGTGCGCTGGGTCCAGTCGAGCGGCGCAGGCGTCGACGGGCTGCTCGGTTGTCCGACGCTGCGCGAGGACGTCCCGATCACGCGCGTCGTCGGCGCGTTCAACCTGCGCATGAGCGAGTACGTGCTCGCGCGCTGCCTCGCGATCGCGCAGCGGATCCCGCAACTCGAAACGGAGCGACGCGCGCGGCGGTGGGCGCCGTTCTATCCGCGCACGCTGCGCGAGCTGCGCGTGACGATCGTCGGCGTCGGGGAGATCGGCGGCGCCGCGGCGCGCGCGCTGACACTGCACGGTGCTCGCGTCGTCGGCGTCAACCGCACCGGCGCCGCGGTCGACGGCGTTCCCGAAGTCGTCCCGCTCACGCGACTGCCCGAACTGCTGCCGCGCACCGACGTCCTGGTGCTCGTCGTGCCGCGCACGCGCGCGACGGAGCGGCTGATCGGACGCCGCGAGCTCGACCTCCTGCCGCGTGACGCGTGGATCGTGAACGTCGCGCGCGGCGCGGTGATCGACGAGGCGGCTCTCTCGGACTCGCTCGCCGCCGGCCGCATCGGCGGCGCGGCGCTCGACGTGTTCGAGACCGAACCGCTCCCCGAGTCGTCGCCGTTGTGGACGTCGCCGAACGTGATGTTCTCACCGCACGTCGCCGGCCTCACGACGCCCGACGAAGCGGCCGACGCGTTCCTCGGCAACTGGCGCCGCTTCCGCGTCGGCGAGCCGCTCGTCGGCGTGATCGACCGCGCGCGCGGGTACTGACGCGGTCCGCTAAGCTCTCGCCCCATGTCCACGCAGCCGAGCAAGTCCCTCGAGACGTTCCCGAATCCGCGGCCGGGCCGCGACTTCGAGGTCGCGTTCGAGATCCCCGAGTTCACGTGCCTCTGCCCGAAGACCGGGCAGCCCGACTTCGCGACCTTCCGCGTGCGCTACGTGCCGCGCGAGCGCTGCGTGGAGTTGAAGTCGCTCAAGCTCTACGTCTGGTCCTTCCGCGACGAAGGACACTTCCACGAAGACGTCACCAACAAGATCCTCGACGACCTGGTGCGCGCGACCGATCCGAAGTGGATGGAGATCGTGGGGGACTTCAACGTGCGCGGCGGGATCCACACGGTCGTGACCGCGAGTCACGGCGCGCGCTGAACGCGACCGCTCAGTCGAGGAAGCGCGCGAGCTGTTCCTTCGTCGGCACCGGGCACGCCTCGAGTTTGCCGAACCAGCGGTAGCGGTTCTTCGCGACGACGTCGTAGAAGAAGTCGACGAGCGCGCGCGGGAGGAAGCGACCGAGAGCGGGGATCGTCCACACGCCGCCGAGGCGCTGCAGCAGCGTGCAGATCGCGCGCCCCTTCACGAGCAGGCGCTCCTGCGGCGTGAACGGGTCGAGCACGAGGTAAACGGTGTCGAGGTCGCGCGGATCCTTGCCGTGCCGTGCGAGGATCTCGGCCGCGGCCTTCCCCTGCAGCGGGGCGAATCGGATCCGTCCGGTGCGATCGCGCTTCAGCACGAACTTCACGAGTCCGTTGCAGAGGCCGCACACGCCGTCGAACAGGAGAATCACGCTCGGTTCGCTCCGACCGCCGTCTCGCGCCTGCCGGCGACCCGTCGCCACGTCCACGCCGCGAGGAACGGCAGGTTGACGAGATAGATGAGCAACACCCAGATGTTGAGCCGGAATTCGATGCCGAGCAGATGCTTGATGCCGATGTGCATGCAGACGAGGCCGACGCCGATCAGGAACGCGAAGCGCCTGCCGAACAACGCGAGGATCGCCGCGGCCTCGAGCACGAGCCCCGAACCGATGACGATCTGCGTGAAGAGCGGGTGCCCCGCGAGGTAATTGCCGATCGCGAGCGACCGCTCGAGCCCGTCGGGAGGCGCGAGGTCGGTGTAGTACTTGAGGTCATTCGCCTTCACGAACGAGACCGACATCATCGGCACGTCGCGGATCCAGGTGCCGCCGGCGCGTACTTCGCGGTCATGTCGCTCCTCGCGGTCGCCGCGGCCGTGAATGCG
>CAZBOK010000206.1:0-8429 GCA_964493525.1 uncultured Phycisphaeraceae bacterium
TCGCGGCCGGAAGCCTCAGGATCGCCGGCCTGCCGCACTGATCGACTACCTCGAAGGAACGTCGCGTGCCGCGACGGCCCTTCGAGGCAGTAGATCCCGCGGCCTACGGCCGCGGCGGCGCGCAGCGCCGCGTCCAATGGTCGAGTCCGAGGCTCCGCGCCGTGGCGCGGAGCCTCGGTTGCACGATGACGTTCGACCGTTCGGTTGCGGATACAGCACGCGCTCGGAGCCGGAAGCCTGCGGTCCTTTCGCCCGGCGGCGCGAATTCGGAGCGAAGGATCGCCCGCCGATCCCCCACCATGAGAGGAGCATGCCCACGCCCGACGCCCTCCATGCCGACGACTTCGAGCTGCGGAACCGCATCCTGAAAGGCGACCGCGCCGCTGCGGAATCGCTGTTCGAGCGCTCGATCGACGCCGTCTACGAGTTCGTCCACTACCGCGTGGGCGGCGACCGCGGCATCGCGGAGGCGATCGTCCAGGACACGCTGCTGGTCGCGTGCGACCGGCTCGCCGACTTCCAGGGGCGCTCGTCGATCCACACCTGGTTGTGCGGGATCGCGAAGAACAAGATCCGCCAACTGCGGAAGAAGAAGCAGCCGATCGCGCTCGACGATCTGCTCGATCAGGTCGACCCGGAGATCGACCTGATCCTGCTCGGCATCGAGACGGAGGAGATCCCCGACGCGGTGCTCGAGCGGCGCGAGACGCGCGAACTGGTCGGCGCCGCGCTGTCGTCGCTCCCCCCCGGCTACCGCGATGCGCTGGTGCAGAAGTACGTCGACGAGCTGCCGGTCGCGGAGATCGCGCGGCGCCACGGCAAGAGCGAGAAGGCCGCGGAGTCGATCCTCACGCGCGCGCGCGTGGCGTTCGTGAAGGTGTTCGAGCTGCTCGCGCGCCGCCGCGGAGGTCTCCCGTGAGCGACCGCCGCGCGATCCTCGACGCGAACCTGAAGAAGCTGCTCTCGCGATCGTGGTCGCGGGCGCAGCCCGAGCCGTCGTTCCGCGCGGAGCTGAAGCGGCGCGTGCTCGCGCGCGCGGCGGAGAGCGCGCTCACCACGCCGTCGCCGTCGACCGCGCGGCCGCGACGCTTGCTGCGCCCCGCGCTGTCGGCCGCGGCGGCGGTCTTCGTCTGCGCGGCCGCGTGGTTGATGACGCGCCCGACCGCGCCGATCGACGCGCGCGATCCCGCGACGCTCCTCGCGAGCGGCAGGACCGCGCTGCGGTTCGGGACGGCCGACGCGTTCGTCGCGGCGGTGGAGCCGCGCAGCGTCCTCGGAGCCGACGGTTTCCTCGAAGCGTTCACGCCGGCGGGCGGCGCGCACGCGATTGCCGTCGCCGGCGACGACGGCGGCGAAATCGCACTCGGCGCGGACTCGCACGTGATCCTCGCGGCGCGCGGCGCGGATCGGGACGGCGTCACGCTGATCGCGACGGCGAGCGGCACGGCCCGCCTCACGCGCGGCGCGCAGCCGCGCGGGACGTGGCGCATCGAGACGGAGCGCGGTGCGTTCGATCTGAAACGCGGCAGCGTGACGATCGGCGGCTCCTCGGTCGTCGTCGCCGGCAACGACGCGTCGCCCGCACCGCTGGCGCCCGCGACGCCGGATACCGAACGCGAAGCGGTCGCGGCCTCCGAGCCGACGCCGCAGGACGCCACCGGTGCGAGCGACGCGGCCGGCGCCGCGCTCTCCGCGATCGAGGGCCGCGTGTTCGACGCGATCACCTCCGCGCCGGTCGCGGCGTTCCGCGTCCACCTCGTGCCGATCGAGATCGAGAACGAGGACGGGGCGCTGCAACCGTCGTTCGGTCGGATGCCGTCGTCGCAGGACTTCGCGGCGCCGGACGGACGCTTCGCGATCGAGCCCCCGAACCACGGGACGTGGCGCGTGTTCGTCGAGGCCGACGAGTTCGCGACGTGGCACTCGGCGTTGGTCCGCACCCGCACGAGCGCCGCTGCGCCGCTCGACGTCGCGCTGACGCGCGGCGCGACGATCGCCGGACACGTCGTCGACGCGGCGAGCGGCGAGCCGATCGAGAACGCGCTCGTGTTCAGCGAGACCGATCTTCCGCACCTGCTCGCCCCGCTCGAGCCCGAGTACCTGAAAGGGGTGCTCCAAGAGGAGCCGAAGCGGCGCGCGCAGACCGACGCGCGCGGCGAGTTCACTCTCGCGGGATTGAGTTCCGGTCCGGACGGTCAGCGATTGCGCGTCATCGCGCGCGATCACGTGCCCGCATTCCTCACGGTGACCGGGCTCGTCCCGAGCGAGACGCGCTTCGACGTCGATTTCGAGCTCGGCATCGGCGGCGGCATCGAAGGGCTCGTGTCGCGGCCGGACGGTTCGCCGTGGACGGGCTCGCTCGTGATCGCAATTCCGCAGTCGGATGCGTCGACCGCCGACACGTGGTCGCGGCCCGCGGGCATGGCGAAGACCGGCGCCGACGGGCGCTACCGCATCGAGAACCTGCCGCGCGGGAGTTACGTGGTGATCCACGTCGGCGATCAGCCGCGCAGCGGCCCGAACGGCGCGCTGCAGGTGACGCCGGCGATCGTCGGCAAGAGCGGCTTCGTCACCGTCGACTTCCGGCTCGGGAGCGGCACCGTCGCGGTCGAAGGCACCATCCTCGACTCGGACGGGCGGCCGCTCGCGCAGCAGACGCTGTCGTTCGCGATGCGCGAGACCGTCGCGGATCGTGGCGAGAGCGGCTGGGTCGGCGCGACGTCCGATGCGGCGGGCGCGTTCCGCGTGAACGATCTCGCAGGCGGCGTGTGCGACGCTTACCTCGTGCGCGGCGCCGGACGCCAGATCGTGTGGATCGAGCGGCTCGAACTGCCCCAATCCGGCACCATGCGCCACGACCTGCGGGTCGGGCGCGAGTCGATCTCGGGGCTCGTGGTCGACGGCGTCACCGGCAAGCCGCTCGAGAACGCGCTCGTGCTGCTCGACAGCGACGGCGGCCCGAACGCGCACGGCGACGCCGGCGGCTTCGAGGGCAAGACCATCTCCGCGAGCGACGGCTCGTTCGACTTCACGCCGGTCGCTCCCGGCCGGCACCGCTTGCGCGCGTTCTCCGAATCGGGCGACCTCGTCGCGACGACGACCGACCCGTTCGTGGTCGCGGACGGCGGTCGCATCGCCGACCTCCGCGTTCGGCTGTTCGCGGGATGCCGCGTGCGCGTGCACGTCGTCGGCAAGGATGGCCTGCCCGTGGCCGGCGCGGAGATCACGATCGCGGACGCGACCGGCGCCGAAGTGCGCCTGACCGAGCGCTCCGTGACCGACAAGAGCGGGCTCGCTGTGCTGCGCGGAGTCCGACCCGGATCGTTCGTCGTGACCGCCGCGAAGGACGGAGCGGCGCCGGCGCGGGCGTCCGTCGACCTCTCGGCCGGACGCGAGTCCGAGGCCACCCTCCATCTCGATTCACCCTGACCGAAAGCACGAACAGGAAACGCACATGAGACAAGCCGTCGTCGTCTTCGTCGTCGCCGCGATCGCCGCGGCCGCATCGTCCTTCGCGGTCATCACGCTGAACGGCGGCGCGAGCGCCGCGAGCGCGTCGAGCGCCGACGCGTCCGCCGACCAGCGGATGAAGCGCATCGAGGACTCGATCGCTCAGCTCGGGGAAAAGATCGCGAAGCTGCAGTCGGCGCCGGACGCGCTCGCGTCGCCGACGCGCATCGACGAATCGGCGATCGACCGCGCGGCGCGCCAGTTGATCTCCGAGCGCATCGCGGAGTTGAAGGCGGGCGACGCGCGCGGCAAGGGCGCATCGTCGGTCGCTCCGGAGTCGGCGGGCGAAGAGGGTCCGCTCGATTTCGACGCCGCGCTGAAGGAGATCGTCGCGGCCGACACGCCGCACGACCGCAAGCAGGCGTTGTGGAAGCAGCTCGCCAAGGCGGGCAAGCTCGACGAAGCGATCGACTCGATCAAGGAGATGACGGAACAGGACCCGAACAACCCCGCGCTCCGCGTCGATCTCGGCTCCGCGTACCTGCAGAAGCTGCAGACGATCACTGACGGACCGGAGAAGGGCGTGCTCGCGATGGGCGCGGACAAGGCGTTCGACGAAGCGTTGAAGCTCGACCCGAACCACTGGGAAGCGCGCTTCACGAAGGCGGTGTCGCTGTCGTTCTGGCCGCCCTTGTTCGGCAAGCAGACCGAAGCGGTGAACCAGTTCGAGACGCTGGTCGCGCAGCAGGAGAAGAAGGGCGACCTGCAGCCGCACTACGCGCAGACCTACCTGTTCCTCGGCAACCTGTATCAGCAGCAGGGCAATGCCGAGAAGGCGCAGCAGGCGTGGCGGAAAGGGCTGGCTCTGTTCCCGAACAACGCGGACCTGAAGGCGAACGTGCGCTGAACGCGCGTGGCCGCGGGGCGCACTATGATCGCCCGCGATGATCTCGACCCTCGTCATCGTCGCGCTCGTCGCCGGGCCGGCGCAGGAAGACCCGGCGGCCGATGCGGCCGCGAAGTTCGCGCAGCTCGACGCGACGGCGCAGAACGCGATCTTCCTGGAGATCGACGCGAAGCTCGCTGCGTCGCCGGACGCGGGGCTGAAGAAGCTGCTCGCGCTGCGCGACCGCGCGCGCCGCGAGATGCACGTCGAGAAGACGCCGGGCCCGCAGTTCTTCGCGCACTCGGAGTTCGCGCCGACGCAGGTGCCGCGCGCGCTCGTCGCGGCCGACTCCGACCTCTCGCGGCAGACGATCGCGGAGCTGCATCCGGACGCGAACGCGCCGCAGTTCTGCCAGCGGATCGCCTACGACTTCGCGCGGAACCTCGCGATCGACCTCGGTGAGGATCCGCCGCCCGACGGCCGCCTGCTCGATCTGCTCGCGGGCTACGTGCCGGGCAACGACGCGGTGGTCGCGTGGCTCGAGGCGCAACTCGACTGGGACGGGTCGCTCGACAAGAAGGCCGACTTCTTCGAGCACTGCTACTGCGACCGCGAAGGCCATGCGTTCCCGACGATCACGATCTTCGACGCCTTCGCCTCGCAGACGACGATCGAGATGCCGGACGTCGACGCGATCGCGTACGCGCGCCGGATCCTCAAGGACAATTCGTACACGTCGCCGATCCCCGCCGACGCGCACCGCACGAAGCTCTACAAGGCGACGTCGGCCGGTTTCCTCGAGTTCTTCCAGCACCGCACGCTCGTCGAGGCGTTCGCGTGGCTGTACGTGAACCCGGATTCGATCCTGCACTCCGATCACGAAGGGCTCCGCAACCGCGTGCTCCTCGCGATCGCGCTCGACGGCGAGGATCCGACCAAGATCGTGAAGCGGCTGCGCGCCGCGAAGGACCGCGACGGGTTCGTGAAGCAGATCGACAAGCTGATCGCCAAGGACGCGAGGGTCTGGGACCCGATGACCGCGCTGCAGTCGGCGCGCCTCGCGACGCGCACCGCCGTGTGCAACGCGGCGTGGGAGGTCCTCGACAAGCACGGCATCTCGACCCCGCCGGCGGGAGGCAAGTAGTCGCGATGCGCATCACCACGTGGAACGTCAACTCGGTGCGCGCGCGGCTGCCGCGGCTCGGGCCGTGGCTCGCGGAGAAGCAACCCGACGTCGTCTGCCTGCAGGAGCTGAAGTGCACCGACGACGACTTCCCGCGCGCCGATGTCGAAGCGCTCGGCTACCGCGCCGAGGTGTTCGGCCAGAAGACGTACAACGGCGTCGCGATCCTCGCGCGCTCGCCGATCACCGACGTCGTGCGCTGGCGGCCGAAGGACGCGACCGAAGGCGAGAGCCGCGTGATCTCCGCGGTCGTCGGCGGCATGCGGATCGCGAGCGTGTACGTGGTCAACGGGCAGGAGGTCGGCTCGGCGAAGTATGCCTACAAGCTCGAGTGGCTCGATCACCTGCGCTCGTGGCTCGCGGCGACGCACGTGCGCGACGAGCCGGTCGTCATCGGCGGCGACTTCAACATCACGTTCGACGATCGCGACGTGTACGACCCGGCCGCGTGGCGCGAGCAGATCCTCTGCTCCACGCCGGAGCGCGAGGCGCTCCGCGCGCTGATCGAGCTCGGGCTGGTCGACGTCTTCCGCCGCTTCCACGACGACGGCGGGCATTACACTTGGTGGGACTTCCGCACGCGCGGTTTCCAGCGCGGGCAAGGACTGAGGATCGATCACTTCCTGGTGAATGCGAAAGCGGCGGAGCGCGCACGCGCGATCGAGATCGACTTGATCGCGCGCGGCGGCGAGAAGCCGAGCGACCACGCGCCGCTGACGCTGACCCTGGACGACGGATCGGGTTCGACAACGGAGAAACGCTGATGCGACGGATCATGATTTCGATCGCGGGCTGCGGCATCGTGGCGGTCGCGGTGTTCGCGCAGGAAGCCGCGCATCCGGCGCATCCGGCGCCGCCCGCCGCGCCGGCGCAGTCGACGCCTCCCGCGCCATCGGCGTCGACGCCCGCGACGACGCCGGCGCCGAGCACGGACTCGAACGAGTTCGTCCGCTTCGTCGACGACGGCGACGGCGCGGGGAAGCTGCAGACCGCGGTCGTGACGTACATCGATGGCGAAGGGCGCGAGGTCGACCTCATCGGCGCGGTGCACATCGGCGAGCGCGAGTACTACCAGCGCTTGAACGAAGTGTTCGAGGGGTATGACGCGCTGCTCTACGAGATGGTGAAGCCGAAGGATGCCGTGGTGAAGCCGGGCGAGAAGCACGACTCGCTGCTCTCGCAGTTCCAGCGCTCGCTGCAGTGGATGCTCGGCCTCGAGTTCCAGCTCGACGGCATCGATTACCAGGCCGCGAACTTCGTGCACGCCGACCTGACGCCCGCCGAGTTCCTGAAGTCGATGGACGAGAAGGGCGAGACCTTCCTCAGCATCTTCTGGAACATGTTCACCGCGGAGATGAAGCGCTCCGCGTCGGCCGATCCGAAGAGCGCCTCGGACGGGACGGCGATGCTGCTCGCGTTCCTCTCGAAGGATCGCGCGCGCCACCTGAAGTACATCTTCGGGAAGCAGATGAGTCACATCGAGGAGATGGCCGCGGGCCTGGCGGACGGCCCGAAGGGCGGGTCGACGCTGGTGATCGAGCGCAACAAGCGCGCGCTCGCCGTGATGAAGGAACAGCTCGACGCGGGAAAGAAGAAGGTCGCGATCTTCTACGGCGCGGCGCATCTGCCCGACATGGAGGAGCGCCTCGTGAAGGAGCACGGCTTCAAGCGCACGGAGACCAAGTGGCTCACCGCGTGGGACATCCCGAAGAACGCGAAGCCGTGACCCTGCAGAAGTCCGTGGTCCGATCCGTCGTCGCGGCGATGGCCGCGACGCTGTTGCTCGTTTCCGTCGGCAGCTTCGTGCGCGCGACGGGCGCGGGGCTCGGTTGTCCGGACTGGCCGCTGTGCTTCGGACGCCTGCTGCCGCCGACGCGCATCGAGCAGGTTCCGCACGACATGCAGTCGCAGTGGAACTTCGTGAAGGCCTGGATCGAGTACGTGAACCGCCTGCTCGGCGTGATCGTCGGGATCCTCTCGCTGATCGCCGTCTTCGTCACGTGGCGCCACGCGCGCAGGACGCGCCGCGACGTGTTCGTGCCCGTGCTCATCGGATGCATCGCGGTGATCGTCGCCGGCGGCCTCGGCGCGCGCGTGGTGCGATCGGAGCTCGATCCGCGGTTCGTCAGCATCCACCTGTTCGTCGGGCTCACGGCGGCGCTCGCGTACGTGCTCGCGGCGGTGAACGCGGCGGCGACGCCCGCCGAGATCACGACCGTCGACGCCCCGATCGATTCCGGCCGCGCCGCCCGGCGCCTCACGTGGGTCGCGTTCGCGCTCACCGTGCTGCAGATGGTGCAAGGCGCCGTCGTGCGCGGCGACCTCGAGCTGGTGGCGCGCGCCGAGCCGTGGCTCGCGCGTGGTCAGTGGATCGACCGCGTCGGCTTCGTCGACCTCTCGCACCGCGCATCGTCGCTCGTCGTCGCGTTGCTCGTGGTGATCGCGTGGAGCGCGATCCAACGCGGCGCGCACGGGGTCGCCGCATCTCGCCCGGCGCGCGCGATGCCGTGGGCGCACGCGAACGTCGCGATCGTGATCGCGCAGATCGTCGCCGGATTCGTGCTCGCCTACGGCCCGCTGCCGCCGACCTTCCAGGTCATCCACGTCACGCTCGGCGCGTGGCTCGCGGCGGCGCTGCTCGTGCAGGCGCGACTCCTCGCGCGCTGATCAGAGGTTCTTGGTCGCCTCGAGCCAGGCCTTCTCGAACTCGGCCATGTCGACGCCTTCGAACGCCTTCGCGAGCGCGACGTCGAGCGCCTTGTCTCCGTCGACGAAGAGCGGACGCGGCGGCGGCGCGTCGCCGCCCGGCTCGCCGTCCTCGCCCTTCTCGCCGTCCTCGCCGTCCTCGCCGTCCTTCCCGTTTTTCCCTCGCCTTTGTCGCCGCGCTCCTGCCCGCCTTCGCGATGGCCG
>CAZBOK010000207.1:0-8394 GCA_964493525.1 uncultured Phycisphaeraceae bacterium
AGCCACCGGCGCGACGACGCACTGCGCGCTCGGTCGCATCGACGTCGATTGGTTCCGCTCCGACCGCGCGTTCGATCGCGCGTCGCTCCGCTTCCGGCCGATCGGCGGAGCCGTGGTCGTCGAGCGCTTCGATCTCTGCTTCACGGCGCGCGACGCGGCGCCGCGGGACGATGGCGGCGCTCGCGGCGGCGCGGTCGCGATCGACGTCCCGACGCGCAGTCAACGCTCGTTGCCGCCCCCGCTCGCCGATCGCGTCTGCTCGCCGACCGCGCTCGCGATGGTCCTCGCGTACCGCGGCGTCGACGTGGAAACCGAACGCGTCGCCGCGCTCGCTTACGACGCGACGCACGACCTCTACGGGAACTGGGGAAACGCGATCCAGGCGGCGTTCGCGCTCGGCGTGCCCGGATACCTGACGCGCGTCGCCGACTGGCGCGAGGTCGAGCGCGCGTTCGCCGGCGGTCAGCCGCTCGTCGCGAGCATCGGCGTCGTCGACGGGGAGCTATCCGGCGCGCCGTACCGCAAGACCGCGGGACACCTGATCGTGATCCGAGGCTTCGACGAGCGCGGCGACGTGCTGGTGAACGATCCGGCCGCGGAGCCGGGCGCCGAGCGCCGCGTCTATCGTCGCGCCGAGCTCGCGCGCGCGTGGCTCGACCGCGGCGGCACCGCGTACGTCCTCTTGCCGCGCCCCGGCGTCACTCGCGACGGCGCGCGAGCAGATTGATCGACCACGTCGAGCACGAGTCGTCGCGCAGGCCGAGCGTCGCGGGGATCTCCGCCGGCCACGCGAGGCGCGTGATCACGGCGAATCCGTTCCGCTCGAGCGTGTTGCGCAGCCCGCGCTCGGTGAACAACGTCTTGTGCCGGAACTCGAGCGGCAGGTCGAGCGCGAAGAACCCGGACACCCAGTCGGCGAAGTGCTCGCGGCCGCGAGGCGACTGCTCGTCGAACGCCGAGGGCTGGAGCACCGCGCGCCACGACATCCGCGTGTAGTCGGGGCAGCACACGACGAGGTAACCGCCCGGCTTCAGCACGCGTCGCCATTCGCCGAGGACGCGCGGGAGATCCTTCGCCTCGAAGTGCTCGATCAGATGGCTCGCGCGCACGAGATCGAATTCGCCGTCCTTCGCGAACGCGAGGCGATCGGCGGGGGAGACCACGTCCGGCGCGCGCTCCGCGAGCCCGTCGACGTTCACGAACCCGGGGATCTTGATCCGCCCGCAGCCGAGATTGAGCAGCCGCCCGGTCTTCAAGACGTCAGCCGGGATCCGCGGACCGCGCCGCGCCAGGATCGCTTGGCGCAGCCGCCACATGCCCGGCAACCGCGTGAACCAGAGTTCCGTCATCGAAGCCAGGAGATCGCGCATCGGCGGCGGTTCTACCGGCGTGTCGAGACCGGGAGAAGCGGACACCGGTCGACGGCGGAGCGTGCTTTTTTCATTTCAAACCGAATCCTCCCGGCGGCACGCCCCTTATCGGCTCGTGGGCCTGCGCCGGGAAGGGCAGGACAGATCGGGGCGGGAACGATCGTCGGGATGCTGTAGGGGCTTTCCGTCGGTCGGGCCCGAAACACAAGGGCGCCTCATCCGCGAGGATGAGGCGCCCTCTTTCGTTCCGCGGAAGACCCGCGCGGGACTCGTTACTTCAAGCGCGCCAGCATCGCCGCGTGGCGCGAGGTCCGCTGCTCGACACCCGGCGCGGGCGAAGCCGCGAGCGTCGACTCGATCGCGCTCAGGTTCGCGACGCGATGCTCCGGGGCGGGGTGCGTGGACGACCAGCCGCCCGCGCCCGCGACGTTCGGCATCCGCGACAGGAACTCGCGCAGCGCGTGCGACGAATACCCCGCGTCCGATGCGATCTGCGCGCCGAGGCGATCGGCCGCGTCTTCCTTGTCCTGCCCGTAGCCGCCGGACAGCAGCGTGAAGACGACGTTCTGCACCGACCGTCCGAGCGTGTCGGACAACTGCTTCAGCTTGGCGCGGTCCTTCTTGTCGACCGCCATCTTCGCGAGGAGGTTGCCCGCCTCGACCAGGTTCGCCTGCTGGATCGCCTGCAGGCCGTGCTTCAGCGTGACGTGCGAGATCTCGTGCGCGAGCACGCCGGCCAGCTCGTCCTCGCTCTTCGTCAGCTTGAGGATGCCGGTGGTCACGAACACGAACCCGCCGGGCGCGGCGAACGCGTTCAGCTCGTCGCTCTTCACGACCGCGAAGCGGTAACCCTTGAACGTCTGACGCACGGGGTCGGCCGCGAGCGCGACCGCGAGGCCGACCTGGTTCACGTAGTCGGTGACGGCCGAGTCGCCGAGCAGCGGAAACGTCGGCTTGGCGAGGATCGCGGCGCCGACCGAACGGCCGATGTAGTGCTCGGTCTCGGGCGGCACTTCCTCCGCGCTCGAGAAACCCTTCGCGAGCGCGCTGCCGGCCTTCTTGAAGCGCGGGTCGCCGGTCGCTTCCGACGCGATCTCGCCACCCGCTTTGAGGAGGTCGCTCGCGGTCTGGTTCGCCGAGGGCGAGTTGCAGCGGACGACGGCGCCGGCCGCGATGGCGAGTGCGAGGAGGGCGATGGATCGATTGCGCGTGTTCATCGATCGAGCCCTCCGTCCGTGCGGAACTTCGCGACTGTCCCGCCGACGCTGATCTGCTCGACGCCGTCGATCGCCTTGTACCCGGCTTCGAGATCCGGGTGCTCGGCGCGGTGTTCGGCTTCGACCTCGGGGTTGAACCCGCGCGCGGCGGCCGTGCTCTCGGCATAGGTGACGCCGCCCTGGCCCGACTGCGAGACGAGGCGGTACTGGTCGCTGGCCGCGCACACCGAGTTGTGCAGGTATCCCTCGGCGCCGGACGCGGTCCGGATGCGGTACCACGAGCCTTCGACCGCGATCACGTCGACCACGTCGCCCGACCTCACGTCGGCGACGGGCTGGCCGCTGATCAGGCTCTTCTTGTCCTTCACCTGAGCGGTCGCCGAACTCACGACGAGCTTCGAGCCGGGACCGACGGGGTCGGAAAATGGCGCGGCGCGCGCGACGACGATCGCGAGCGCCGCTCCGAGGGCGAGGATGGGCAAGGATCTCTTCATGACGTTCTCCAGGCGAGAGCCGCGATTGTAGAGGTGTCGGGGGCGCGGCGTACGGAACGGGACTCGGGAAGGCGCGCGCGAACTTCGGGGTCGGTTCACTTCTCTTCGAGCGTGAGCACGCCGTCGAATCCGTCGGGCCGTGACTTCTGGAACTTCGCGCACAGCTCGCGGAACTTCTGCGCCGGCGGGTCGCCCCCGTCGCGCCCTGCGTCCGCGGCGGCGAATTCGCGATCGGCGGCAGCGAAGTCGCCGCTCTCGAACGCCGCGAGCCCGGCCTCGAAGCGATCGACCCACGGAGCGCGCGCCGCGAGTCCCGCGCCGCCCGCCCCGAGCAGCTCGTGCACCCCGACCGGGTTCGCGCGGCCCTTCACGCGCAGCTTGGCGAGTCGTCGCGTCACGCCCGCGCCGGGCCCCGCCGACGCAAGCACCTCGTCGGTCACCATCGTCCCGCTGCCGAAGAACTTGTTCGCGCCCTCGAGCCGCGACGACAAGTTCACCGTGTCGCCGAGCACCGTGTAGTTGAAGCGCCGCGCCGATCCGCAGTTGCCGACGATCACCGGCCCGGTGTGGATGCCCATGCGGCTGTTCAGCGGCGGCAGGCCCTGCTTCGACTTCTCGATCGTGAAGCGCTCGAGCGCGGCGCGGCAGCGCGCGGCGGCGGCGAGCGCGCTCTGTGCGTGGTCGGGCCGCGCGACCGGCGCGCCCCAGAACGCCATCACCGCGTCGCCGATGTACTTGTCGATCGTCCCGCCCGAATCGAGGATCGTGTCCGTGAACAACGTGAGGTACTCGTTCAGGAACGCGACCAGTTCCTCGGGCTGCATCTTTTCCGAGATGCCGGTGAAGCCCGCGATGTCGGAGAAGAACACCGTCATGGTGCGCTTCTCGCCGCCGAGCTTCAGCGCGTCCGGATGCTCGACCAACTCGGCGACGAGGTCCGCCGAGAGGTATTGCGAGAACATCCGGCGGATCTCCTTCTTCTTCTTTCCTTCGGTCCGATACAGGTACAGCGCGACGCCGAGGTAGGTGAGCGCGGACGCGGAGAGCGGCGCGACGACGTCGAGCACGAAGCCGGCCTTGAACAGGAAGTACGTCAGCGTCGCGTAGCCGAGCATCTGCGGCACGACGAGCAGCAGCGCGACCCACTGGCGCTGGATCGCGAGCGCGAGCAGTCCGGTGAGCGCGCCCATCGCGACGTCGATCGCGAGGCGCAGCCAGATCGACGGCCGCCACAGCGAATCGCCGCGGATGACGTTGTCGATCGCGGTCGCCACGACCTCGGGGCCCGGCAGATACTGATCGACCGGCGTGACGAACACGTCGGGGTTGCCGGACACGTTCACGCCGACGATCACGATGTCGTTCGACGTGAGTGACTCGACCCACGGCAGCTTCTCGCCGCTCGTGAGCGCAGAGACGATGCTGAACATCGACTCGGTCGCGAACGAACCGCGCGGCCCGCGGAACCGCAGCAACTGGTTGCCGTGACCGTCGAGCGGGAGGTCGAGGCCGCCGAGCCCCTTCAGCGTGCGGCCGCTCTCGAGGAAGAGCGACGACTCGCCGAACGCCTGCATCGCGGCCGCCACGGGCAACGACGGGACGAGCGCATCGCCGACCCGCGTCGCGATCGCGATGCGGCGCACGACGCTGCCCGCGTCGGGAAGGATGTGCGCATTGCCGATGCGCGCCGCGGCAGTGGCGAGCGGGTCGATCGGGAGCTGCAGTCGATCCGCCGCCGGAAGGATCTCGATCGGCCCGTAGGACTCCACGCGCGCGTTCGCGGGAGGCGTCGCGACGCCGATGGTGTCCGACTCGATCTGGCGCGCACCCAGCACGACGCGTCCGGAGTCGGACAGCGCGGAAGCGAAGTCCGCGTCGTCGTCCATGACGCCGTCCTTCGGATGCTCGTCGACGCTCCCGCGCGCCGGATCGACGAACAGCACGTCGAGCACGATCGCTTTCACCTTGTGTTCGGTGAGGAAGCCGATGATGTCCGACCAGAATGCGCGCGGCGGCGGGTAGCTGCCGAGGATCGAGTTCGTGCCGTGGCGGAAGCGATCGAGGTCCTCCTCCGAGAGGATCGCGATCTTCACGCGCGACGACTTGGCGAGCTCGGCGTTCGCGGTGGCCCGCATCAGGAGATCGAACGGGCCGAACTCGAAGCTCTTGAACAACGACGTGGTGCCGAGCACCGCGACGGCGACGCCGAGCGCGCAGCCGAGAGCGAGACCGATCCGTGCTTGCGCGAAGCGTCGCATGTTTCGTGGACCGAAGGAGCGCGGCGCTTGTACCGCGCGCTGCGGATGCGGTCAACCGCGCTAGCATCGCACGCCCGTGGACCCGACCGCGACGCCAAGACGCTCCGCACGCGAGCGCGAATCCCGCGCGCGCGACGTCGTCTTGCTCACGGCGCTCGCGCTGATCGGCGGCGCGATCGCGGTCGTGCCGCCGCTGCGCGCCGACTTCGTGCGCGCCGCGACCGCGAACCTGCCGTTTCGCTGGTCGGTCGGCCCGCTCCCGATGGAACGCACGACTGCTCCCGATGCGGCGGTGTCGCCCGAAGTCGCGCGCCGTCGCGTCGAATGGACCGAGCGCGCGCGCGCGGCGTGCCTCGATCACGACCTCGACCCGACGCTGCGCCTCGGCGCCGCGGAGGCGTTCCGGCGCTTCGCGCTGTACGGACTCGGGTCCGCCGATGACGCCGGGCTCGCCGTTCTCGAGGACGTCGCGGCCGATCGCGTCGGAGACGTCGCCATCGACCTCCTGCTGATCGACGTTCTCCGCGAGCGCATCCTCACCGAGACCGGCTCCGCTGCGCTGACCACCGACGCCGAATCGCGCCTCGCCGATCTCCTGCGCGTCGCGGAGCGGGACGGCGCGGGCCCGATCGTCGACCTGATCGAATCGTGGCTGCAGCTCGGCACCCGTCGCACGAACGAAGCGCGCGACGCGCTGGTCCGGGCGGCGCGCACGCCGGGCATCGACGACGGCGTGCGGATGCGGACCGCCGCGGCGCATCGCTGGCTGACGAGCCGCGGGGTGGCGGACCTCGACGCGCGCGAGTTCCTCGTGTTCGACGAGCAGGAGGTCAGTGCGCTCTCGATCGGTGAGACGATCGACGGGATCGCGTCGGCGTTTGCGAGCGCCGATGCGTCGACGCAGCAGCGAACCGGGCGCGCCGACGCCGCGATCCCCGTGACGTGGCGCGCGCTCGACCGCGCCGCGCGCGACGCGGTCGGCGCCGCGCTGCTCACGCGGCACGCCGCGACCGGGGTCTCGGCCGCCAAGCGCTATCGCGCGGACTTCCCGATTCCCTCGGGCGTGGACTCGGAGAAGCGCGCCCTTCCCGACGAGTGGCGGCGCGCGTTCGGTTCGGTCCGCTCGGAGCGGAGGTTCGTCCCTCGCCGCGACGTGCATCGGGTCGCGGCGCTGCGGAGCTTCCTCGTCGGTTGGTCGCTGACGCTCCTCGCGGCGGCAGCCGTGCTCGTCTGCTGCGGCCGCATGCGCCGTCGCCCGGCGGACGTTCCGGCGCGGCCATCCGCCGGCAGAGCGTCGTCGTCCCTCGGCCTGGTGTTCTTCGCGGTGCTCGCGTGCCCGGTGCTGCTGTTCCAGTCGGAGAGCGACGACTTCGCCGCGCGCTTCGGCAAGCTCGAAGACCCGTGTTTCCTGCGCGCGCTCCTGCCGCTCGTCGTGCTCGTTCCCGCGCTCCTGCTCGGGCTCCGGTCCGCGCCCGCGCGCGCGTCCGGCGGCGCGTTCACGCGGCTGCCGCGATTCGCCGTCCGGTTCGCGTTCTTCCTGCTGGTGATCTTCGCCGCCACGTATCCGCTCGCGAGCGCGATGCGCGCCCGTCAATCGCGCGCGATCGACGCGGTCTTGCTCGACCGCGCGATCCGGATGCCGACGCATTGGCCCGAACTCGGGTCGACCGCGCCCTGACGGTGCACGACGTCAGCGGTCGTTCGGTCGCGGCGTCTCGCTCGGCGCGCGCGCCGGAGCGAGCCGGCGTGCGCGCGCCCGCAGGAGCGGCACCATGACGACGACCACCACGATCGCGAGGTAGAGCACCGCGTTCTCGAGCAGCGCGTTCAGGCAGCGCTCGATCGTGCGGCCCTCGGCGACGAACTGCTTCGCTTCGAACAAGAGCGCGGGGATCGCGAGCAAGGCCAGCGACACGCGGCCGGCGGCGAGCCCGAACAGGATCAAAGGCAGCGCGAGCCCGTACAGCGTGAGCGACTTCGCGTGCGCCGAATACAGGTCGACCAGCGCCGCGCGCTCCGAACCGAAGAACGCGACGAGGATGCGATCGCCGTAACGCGTCACCGCGAGCACGCCGAGCAGGAGCGCGATCGCGATCAGCAGGAACACGCGTCCGAACATGCCGCCGACCGGCAGCCGTCGGCCGAGCCGCAGCTTCGTGTTCGCCGCGAGGAAGAGGCCGAGCGGGAGCGGCAACAACAGGAGGAAGCGGCCGACCACCGCGACGCTCGCGAACCGTTCGGCGTCGGCAGGGAGCTGCTCGATGCGCGAGAGCGGGACGTCGAGGAACGCGAGCATTCCCCACGCGAACAGCGCGGCGGTCGCGGACCACGACTCGAGCGGCACGAGCGCGGTGCGGGGGCGGCGCCGCAGCTGCGCCGGCGTGGGGTCGACGCGCGGTGGGAGCAGCGCCCGGGCGAACGCCGCGGCGGCGCCCGCGGTGACCAGCGCCGCGAGCATCAGTCCGCGCACGGGGTCGGAGCCTCCCAGGAGCGGCAGCGCGACCGCCGCGCGCAGGAGCGCTTCGCCGCCGACGATCCCCGCGAACGCGAACGGTCGACCGGCACCGAGCAGCAGGCCGGTCGCGCGACCCTGTAGGAGCAGCGCGCCGCCAATCAGCGGGGCGACGATCACCGTGAGCGGATCGAGCCGCAGTTGCGCTGCGACGGGCAGGACTCCGACCGCGATCGCGATCAGCAGCGCGACGATCGCGATGCGCCGCGCCGCGGCGTCGAACGCGGTGACGATCTCTCCGCCGCGGCCGTGCGTCGCGAGCCACCGCCCGCGCGCCGCGGACGTCGCTTGCGCCACGAGCGCGGGCAGGAGCGCCGGCAGCGCGAGCGCCATCGCCGCGGCGAACTTCGCGAACGCGTCGGGCGGCAGGCGCGAGCCGAGCAGGCGCAGGAACACGAGGTTGCCGACGATCGCGCCCGCGAAACCGAGCGTGGGGACCGGGGAGTTCGGGAGGTCCTGCGATCCGACCGGCGCCGCGCCGCCGCGATCGGGCTCGGAGGGCGAGGCGTTCGACACGGACGACTCCCGGGTGTGAGGCGATGT
>CAZBOK010000208.1:0-8371 GCA_964493525.1 uncultured Phycisphaeraceae bacterium
GAGGTCGTGCGCTCGGACGCGTGCATCGAGCGCGGCGTCGCCGACTACTTCGGCGTCGACGATGCGCCGGAGCGGTGCGGCCACTGCGATCGCTGCCGCGACCGCGCGGAGTTCCTCGCCGAGTTGACCGCGCTCGCCGGAAGCCGGGGCGCGTCGCCGGCCGCGGCGGTGGATGCTCCGGTCAAGGTCGGCGACTGGCTCGCGATCGACGGGAAGTGGACGGTGCGCGTCGAGCAGGTGATCGCGTCGGGCGGGTCGGTGAAGGTGCGAGCGCGATCGGCGGGCGATTTGCGCGTGCGCACCTACGACCTCGCGCACTGCGAATGGTCGGTGGTGTCGGGCGGCGCGTGACGCGCTGCCTCGCGCCGGCTCAGTGCGTCGAGGCGGGCACTTGCGCGTCGAGCGCCGGCAGCGCCGACGTCCAACCGCGGCGCGCCGCCTCGGCCCGTGCGGCGGTCAGCTCCTCCGATTCGCCGCCGTCGCGCGCGGCATCGGCGGCGAGGTTCGCGAGCCGCACGATGAACGTCGTCTCGGACAGCTCGGCGTCGACCCCGGAGTCCTCGTGCCGGCAGGCGGCGTCGATCGCCGCTTCCGGAACGCCCCACAACGAGAGCAGGCGAGCGCCGAGCTAGGCGTGGGTCGCCTCGAGCAGCCCGCGCTCCGCGGACAGCCGCGCCGCGTGGCCGTTCTTCGCGCGCTCCTCGATCTTCTTCGCGATGTCGGGGAAACCGGTGATCACGAGCAGCTTGCCGATGTCGTGGAGGATCGCCGCGCAGAACACCTCTTCCTGCCGGTCGCGTGACAGGCCAAGCGCCTGCGCGAACCGTTGCGCGATTCCCGCGACCTGCTCCGCGTGCTCGCCGACGGCGTCGATCGCCTGCGTGGCGTCCGGATGCAGGCGGCTCATCTCGCACGCCGTGCCGAGCGAGAGCACGAGGCTCTTCGTGTGCGCGGAGCCGAGGTACGCGACCGCCTGCTGGCACGAGTCGATGCGGCGTCGCGTCGGGAACCACGCCGAGTTCACGAGCTGCAGGATCTTCACCGTGATCGCCTGGTCGCGCGCGACGAGCTGCCCGATCTCCTGCAGCGACTTGTCGGTCTTCAGCGCCTTCTCGATCTCCATGTACACGCGCGGCTGCGGCGGCAGCGTGCCGATGCCCGACAACGCGCGCATCACGCGCGGGTCGGAGATGCGGCGGCGCAGCTCGAACGTCTGCTCGACGAGCTGGATCAGCGTCTCCGGCACGCATGGCTTCGAGACCATGCGGTGCGCGAGCGGCACGCAGCGGAAGAACCGCTCGGTGTTCGATTCGCTCGTGAACACGATGCGGACGCACGCCGGGCGCTTTTCCTGCACCGCCTCGAGCAGGACGACGCCGTCCTTCTTCGGCATCCGCAGCGCCGTGACCAGCACGTCGATCGGATCGTGCTCGATGAACGCGAGACCTTCGTCGACCGAGGCTGCGTAGCTCGCCTGGAAGTTCTTCTTGCCGTGGACCTGTCGCCGCATGTCATCCAGCACGGTCAGGTCGTCGTCGACGAAGAGAATGCGCATGTCTCGGTTCCCCGCGGAAGGACTTCGTCACGGAATCGCGAGCCCTTCTTCGATCCGGACCGGGGCCATCCTTGAGCGGGATCGCGAGATCGCTTCGAAGAAGCGCGGTGCGCGCGATGGCGCAGGGAGGTCACACCCGATACGCGTCGTTCGACGGGCGCACGGCGCGGGCGAAGTGGAGCGGGCGGCGCAGGCCGCCGGGGCCCGGGGCGGGGCGCGCTCTCGCGCGCCACTCGCGGTAGATCTCCATCGAGCGGCGCGGGTCGACGACGACGTCGCCGTAGCGATCGCCCTCGCGCGCGCGCTCGACGGTCACCGCCTGATGCCAGCAGTGCATCCCCGAGATCGGATCGGGCTGCGCGGGAAACGTGAGGTTCTGATGCACGCCGCCGTCGCTCCACCAGATGCGGCGCGTGTCGGGGTCGTCGCTCTCGTAGGCGTGGATGTCCTCGAGCCGGCGGAAGCGGACGGTGCCGTCGCTCAGCTCCGCCTTCTCGACCTTCGCGCTCGCCCAGCGATCGGTGCCGCCTTCGTCGAACAGCCGCCAGCGGCCGAGGTGATGCGAGCACGCGACGACGCCGGGGCGCATGCCCTCGGTGACCCAGGTCTTGTTCACGAACCAGCCGATGCGCGTCGTGACGCGCAGCAGGTCGCCGGTCTTCACCTTCAGTCGCGCGGCGTCCTCCGGATGCACCCACACGGGGTTCGTGTTCGACAGCTCGTACAGCCACTTCGAATTCCCCGAGCGCGTGTGGATCAACGTCGGCAGCCGGAACGTCGGCACGAGGCAGTAGCGGCCGGCCGCGGGATCGAGTTTCCGCCAATGCACGTGCGTCTCGATCGGGCCGGGCAGCGCGTGCTCGGGCCAACCCCAATCCGACATCGTCTTCGACCACAGCTCGAGCCGGCGCGTCGGCGTGTTGAAGCCCGCCAGCGCTTTGCCGTCGACCGCGACGCCGATCACCGCGCCGTTCTTCACCACGTCGTTCGTCGTCGCGTCGATCGTCGCGCCGTCCGTCGCCTTCGCGTCGAGCGGCTTCTCGTGCGCGCGCCAGGTGCCTTCCTCGACGAGGAACGCGCCGAACTTCCGCATGTACTCGAGCGGCGACAGGCCCCGCTTCTTCGCTTCGGCCGGCAGGCCCGGCACCGAGTTCTCGAAGATCCAGCGGTAGTACTCGGAGACGGTGACCTGCTGCCCGGCGCGGTACGGCGACTCGTAGTTCTTCCGCACGCCGAGCGATCCGTCCGGGTCGATCGCCCACGACAGCGCGATCCAGAACTCGTCTTCCTCCCACACCTCGCCGGGGTTCACGTCGCGCGTCGACTCGATCGCGCGGCCGTCGCGCTCGGCGAGCGCGCGCAGGACCGGCTGGCGGAACGAGAGCCACTTCGCCGCGTGCGTCTCCTGGCTCATCAGGTCGTGGCGCTCGGGGCCGAGGCCCATCGGCAGCACGTAGTCCGCGTACTGCGCGGTCTCGCTCCACGTCGGCGTGAGCGCGGCGTGCAGGCCGATCTTCGCTTCGTCGCGCAGCACCTGCTCCCACAGGAGGCCGTCCGGGTTGGTCCACACGGGGTTGTAGACGCGCGTGAAGTAGGCGGAGATCTTGCCGCGCCCTTCGAGCAGGAAGTGCGGGAGCAGGAACGACAGCTCGTGGTGCGAGAGCGGCCACTCCTTCGGATACAGCAGCTCGTTCCACACGTTCTGCGGCGCGGGCTTCAGGAACGGCGGCGGCACGAACTTGTCCGAGCTGTTCGGGTTCACGCCGCCCTTGGTGCCGACCGCGCCGACCAGAGTCTCGAGCAGCATCAGACAGCGCGACACCTGCCAGCCGCCTTCGTTGCCGGACGCCGTGTTGCGCCACACGTGGCTCGCGAAGGCGGAGCCCGCGTCGCCGATCGCGCGCGCGATCGCGACGATGCGATCGCGCGGCACCTTGCATTCCTCGGCCGCCGCGTCGGGCGTGAAGCGCGCGTAGTGCGCTTTCAGCGCGTCGATGAAGTTGTCGAACGTGACCGCCGCGTTCGGCTGCATCGCCTTCAGCGAGTCGCGCCAGTTCACCCAGTCGGCGAGGTATTTCCGGTCGATGCGATCCTCGGTCAGGAGGACGTTCGCCATCGCGCAGAGCAGGAACGCTTCGGTGCCGGGCCACGGCGCGAGCCACCAGTCGGCCATCGACGCCGTGTTCGAGAGGCGCACGTCGATCACCGCGAGCTTCGCGCCCGCGAGCTTGCCGTCGATGATCCGCTGCGCGTGCGGGTTGAAGTAGTGCCCGGTCTCGAGGTGCGACGACAACAAGAGGATGAACTTCGCGTTCGCGTGGTCGGGCGACGGGCGGTCGGCGCCCTGCCACAGCGCGTAGCCGAGGCGCGCGGCGGCCGAGCAGACGTTCGTGTGGGAGTTGTGGCCGTCGACGCCCCAACTCTGCAGCACGCGGTCCATGTATCCGTCGTGGCCGGGGCGGCCGACGTGGTACATGACCTCGGTGCGCCGCCCTTCGATCAGCGCGCGGCGGATCTCGGAAGCGAAGCGCGCGATCACCTCGTCCCACGAGCAGCGCTCGAACTTCCCCGACCCGCGCGGGCCGACGCGCTTCAGCGGATAGAGGATGCGTCCCGGGTCGTGGACCTGGTTCAGCGTCGCGGGGCCCTTCGCGCAGTTCCGCCCGCGCGAGCCCGGGTGGTACGGATTGCCCTCGAGGCGATCGATGCGCTGCGTGTCGCGGTCGACGTAGGCGACGAGTCCGCACGCGGCCTCGCAGTTGAAGCACGTGGTCGGGACCAGGCGGTAGTGCTTCTCGACGCGCTTCGGCCACGCGGCGGAATCGAACTCCGTCCAGTCGTCCCACCGATCGAGCGGCGGGAACGATTCGAGCGGCGTGACGCGCAGCGATTCGGGGTCGTGCATGAGGGCGGGCAGGATAGAGGTGCGCGCGACGAATCGACGGGTTTCGCACGGCTCGCGTCGCGCGCCGCTCTCTAGTCTCCGCGTGCCCAGCAACACCGACGACCGGAGCGACACCGATGGCGCTTCATCTGGATCAGAAGCTCGCGACGTGTCTGTGGTTCGCGAACGAGGCCGAGCCCGCGGCGCGGTTCTACACGTCGATCTTCCCGCGCTCGCGCATCGACGACGTGCTGCGCTGGGGCAACGTCGGGCCCGGCCCGAAGGGCGCCGTGCTGATGGTCACGTTCTCCCTGATGGGGGAGCAGGTGCTGGCTCTCAACGGCAACACGCAGTTCCCGCCCACGCCCGCGGCGTCGCTCTCGGTGCTGTGCGACACGCAGGCCGAGATCGACCGCTACTGGAAGGCGCTCCTGCGCAGCGGCGGCAAGGAGATGATGTGCGGATGGCTGACCGATCGCTTCGGCATCAGCTGGCAGATCGTCCCGCGCGCGCTCCCCAGGATGATCCGCGACAAGCATCAGGCCAAGGCCGACCGCGCGATGGCGGCGATGATGGGGATGGTGAAGCTCGACCTCGCCGCGCTGCAGGCGGCGTATGCCGGCGACGCGTCGCGCGCCGCGAAGAAGACGAGGCGTCCGGCGAAATCCGCCCGACGGCGCTGACGCGCGGCGGAAGGCAGTCGAACCCTCCCGGTCGATCAGTGCGCGTCGCCCGCGCCGGACGCGACGCGCTCGAGCATGCGCTCCGCGCGCTCGATGTCGGCTTTTCCGAACCCGACGTGCGACTTCGCGAGTTCGAGCGCCTGTTCCAGCTCCGCTCGCGCCTTCTCGCGTCGGTCGAGATCGAGGTACAGCGCGCCGAACGCGATGCGCAGTCGGCCGAGCGTCTCGGGCGAGTCGCCGAAGTCGGCGCTCGCTCGCGCGGACGCCGCGTCGAGCGACCGCTCGAAGTCCGCGGAGCTCTGCTGCGCGCCGGGCCGCCCCGCGTCGTGCAGGAGATCCTCGAGCAGCCGCGTCACCTGCACCGCTTCGGCATGCGCGCGCCAGCCGAGCCGAGCTTCCGCGCGACCGGCGCGGATCTCGCGCGCGGCCAACGTCGCGAGGCACGCCGCGGCGAACAGCACGGCGACGGCCGCGAAGCGATGGCGGCGGAGCGCGCGCGTCGCCCGCTCCCATGCGGGAAGAGTGCGGGCACGGATCGGGCGTCCGGCCAGGTGCGCCGCGAGATCGGATGCGAGCGCGTCGACCGACGCGTAACGCTCCGACGAATCGACCGCCAGCGCGCGCGCGAGGATCGCGTCGAGGTCGCCGCGAAGCGCGCGCGCGACATCGCGCGCCGGGCCGAGCGGCGTGGGTGCGTCGCCCCGCGCGGCGAGCACGGCGCTCGGCGTGGCGACCGCGCCGTTCGCGTCCGGCGTCGCCGGAAGCTCGCCGGTGAGGAGCTCGTGCAGCACGGCGCCGAGGCTCCACACGTCGGCGGCCACCGTGAGCGGATCCCCGCGCACCTGCTCGGGGCTCGAGTAGCCGGGCGTGGTCGGCCAGCCGCGCGCCGCGGCGGCGGCGGTCGCGAGCTCGGCGATGCCGAAGTCGAGCAGCTTCGGATGTCCTTCCGACGTCACGAGCACGTTGCTCGGCTTCAGGTCGCAGTGGAGCACCAACCGTTGATGCGCGTGGCGCACGGCGGAGCAGACGCGCAGGAACAGCTCGAGTCGATCCCGCAGCCCGAGGCGCGCGTGCGCGCAGTGCCGGTCGATCGGCATGCCGTCGACCAGCTCCATCACGAAGTACGGGCGGCCGTCCTCGAGCGCGCCGAGGTCGAGCAGCGAGACGATGTCCGGGTGGTTCAGCGCCGCGAGCATTCGACCTTCGCCGTCGAACCGGCGCGCGAGCTCCGCGCCGGAGCAGCCCGCGCGCAGGACCTTCAGCGCCGCGTCCCACGGCACGTCGGCGTCGGCGCGTCGCACGCGGTACACGTCGCCCATGCCGCCGCTCGCGAGGCGCGCGACGACGCGCCAGCGGCCGACGACGCTCCCGTCGAGCGCGCCCGCCGGCTGCTCGAGAAACTCCGGCGCGTCGCGCTCGGCGGCGAACAGGCGATCGAGCTCGCGCGCGTCGTCGGGCGCGTCGCGCCGCACCTGCGCGAGGCGTTCGTCGCGCGCGGCCGCGTCGAGGTCGGCCAGCTCCTCGAACAGCGCCTGCACGCGCGCGAACGCCGCGGCGCGCTCGGCGCGGTCATGCGTCGTCGACATCGGCGATCTCCCGGTGCAGCCACGCCTTCGCGAGCCGCCAGCGGCGCTTGACCGTGCGCGGCGAGATGCCGAGCTCGCGCGCCGCCTCGTCGACGGTGCACCCGCCGAAGTGCAGCAGCTCCACGATCGCGCCGAGCTCGGCCGCGAGGTCGACGAGCGCGTCGAGCTCGCCGTCGAGGTCGACGAGCTGCAGGTCGCGCGCGGAGTGCGGTTCGAGAGCTTCGTCGAACGTCTCGCGGCGGGCGGCGTCGCGTCGCAGCGCGGAGCGCCGCCGCGCGTGATCGACGAGCACCTGCCGCATCGCGCGGGCGGCCCACAGGCGCAGCGACGCGGCGGAGCCGGCGCGATCGCCGCGCGCTCCTTCGACGCGCAACCAGGCCTCGTGGACGAGATCGGTGGGTCGCAGCGTGTGCGCGCGGCGCTCGCGGCCGAGCGCGCGAGCGGCGATCGCGCGCAGCTCGGCGTAGGCCGATGCGTCGAGCTCGCTGCGCTCTGGAGGAGTGCCGGTCATGTTCGGGGTGCCCGCGCGGTCCCGCGAAGAACGTCCCCACACTCTCCGCTGTTTGCGCGCGGCGCGCTGCAACTTTTCTTCGCGCGCGTGGCCCCGCTCCGGTCGCGGCTGCGCATCTCTCGACGGAGGCACCATGCTCGAACCCGATCCGCGAACGTCCCGTTTTCGCCGCCGCGGCTTCCTCGCGACCGCGGCCGCGGTGATCGCCCTCGCGCGGCACCGGTCCGCATCCGGACAGGATCCGATGACGGCGGCCGGCGCCGACGATTCGCCGGCCGGCCCCGCGGACGCGGACGAACTGCGTCTCGACTACGAGCAGTTCCTCGCTCTCGCCAATCCGGTCGCGCGCGAGCTGGTGCGCGACACCTCGCCGCTCGGAGAGGAGCGCTACCTCCACACGATCGCCGCGCTCGCCGCGCGGTTGAAGGACGTGCCCGAGCCGGACGAGATGCGACTGACCAACCCGGACGGCGGCCCGCGCAAGTTCATCGGCGCGAACGACGGCGGCGACCCGTTCACCGTGCTCCATTGGCGCATCGAGCCCGGCGCGGTGATCGGCCTGCACGCCCACACCTACGGCAACGTGGTGACCCTCGGCCTCGCGGGCGCGGCGCGCATCCAGAACTTCGAGATGGTCGGCGAGACCGACTTCGATGCCGGCGGCACTTTCCGCGTGCGTCGCTGCGTCGAGCAGCTCCTCGCTCCCGGCGACATCAACCTCGTCCCGATCTCGCACCGCTACTGCCACGGATTCGTCGCGGGCCCGGAAGGCGCACGCGGCCTCGACATCACGACTCGAATCCTGCCGAAGCGGAAGGCGCCGGTGCTGGAGATCCTCGGCGGACCGGTCGATGCGCTCGGCTGCATCTTCGAAGCGCGTTGGAGGGCGGAATGACGAACACCGACCACGACCTCGGCCCGGGCGTCCACGTCACGCGCCGGTCGATGCTGCGCGTGCCGATCGTCGCGACGTGCGGCGCGCTGCTCGCGCGGGCGCTGCATGCGGAAGAGGCCGCGAGTGCGCCGCGGAGCGTCGCCGCGGGCACGTTCGATCCGCTTCCGTGGGGCGACTTCGCCGCGAGCTGGCAGGCGCTCGGGCAGGCGCTCGTCGGGCTGCCGGACGATCGCGACGAGAGCTACGCCGCGCAGCTC
>CAZBOK010000209.1:0-8365 GCA_964493525.1 uncultured Phycisphaeraceae bacterium
GTCTTGCCGGAGCCGTTCGGCCCGACGATGCCGAGCCACGCGCCGCGCTCGACGCGGAGGTCGACGAGCTCGAGCGCCGCGCGGCGCCCGTAACCGAGTGTCGCGTCCTCGAACTGCAGCAGGACCGCGCTCACTTGAGCGCCTCGAGGATCGCGTTCAGGTCTCGATCGATCAGCTCCTGGTACGTCGCGCTTCCTTCGATCCCGCCCGGCATGGTCGAGAGCACGGCGACTCTCGCGCCGGTCTTCTCGGCGACGAACTGCGCGGGCGTCGGGTCGTGGAACGGCTCGCGCACGATCACTTTCACTCCGCGCTCCTTCACCACGTCGATCACCGATTGCAGGTGCGACTGCGTGGGCGGGATGCGCGGCTTCGGCTCGAGGAACGCGACGACCTGGAAGCCGAATCGGCGCGCGAAGTACGGGAAGGAATCGTGGAAAGAGACGATCGGCGCGTTCTTGAACGGGATCGCCGCTTTCAGCCAGCCGAGCAGCCGCTTCTTCACGTCGGCCTGGAAGCGGTCGCGGCCCGCGAAGTAGTCGGCCTGATGCGCCGGATCGATGCGCGCGAGCCCGTCCGCGATCGTGGCGGCGATGGCGATGCCGTTCAGCGGGTCGGTCCAGTAGTGCGGGTTCCCGTAGATGTGGACGTCGCCGTCCGCGCGGCTCGGGTTCTGCGGGATGTTGAGCAACGCGATCCCGTTCGAGCAGTCGACGTTGCCGGTCGCGCCCGGGCGGATCTTCGGATTGCGCGACGCGTTCACCGCGTCTTCGAGCCACATCTCGAGGTCGAGTCCGGAGTGCACCAGCGCGTCGGCATCGCCGAGCTTCGCGAACAGGGTCGGCGTCGGGTCGACCGAGTGCACGTCGCCGGTCGGCTTGCAGAGCGACGTCACGACGACGTGCGCGCCGCCGACCTGCTCCGCGATGCTGCCGAGCGCCGGATGCGTCGCGATCACCTTCAGCGGCGCGGATTGCGGGGCGTCGTCGGAGCAGCCGGCGACGAGGGAGAGTGCGAGGAAGGCGGAGATCATCGATTCACCCAATACGGCTCGGGGGGATGCGCCCCGAACACCCAAGTGAGCTGCATCTCGAGCGCCTGCGAGCGCACGGTGCCGTGCGGTGCGACGCCTTCGAGGAACTGGTACTGGAGGCGCAGGCGCAGGAATTCGTTCAGGTACCACGTCAGGTAGGGCGTCACGCCGAACACGTGCGCGTCCGCCTTGAACGGCGACTGCGCCGCGTCGAAGCGCATGCCGACGTAGCGCTCCGAATCGAGCTGGCGCTGCACGGTGAGGTAGCCGCCCGCGGCGTTCGTCGTGCCGTGGATGCCGTCGACCGAGCTGCCGATCGCCTCCGCCTGAACCAGCCAGTCCTGGTAAGTGCCGGGCACCGGGTTCTTGCGCCGCCACGTCGCGTCGAGTCCGACGACGCGCGACGAGCCGTGCGGAGTGGTCTTCGAGTCGCCGACCAGGAGTCCCGACGCGCCGACTTCGAGATCGGAGTGATCGTTCAACTGCCAGAAGTTGCGCAGGTGCGCCGCGCCCGCGATCTCCTGGTTCGGGCCGGCACCGAACAGCGGCGACTCCTCGTTCGCCGCGTTGAAGATCTCGAGCGTCGCGTCCGACCACGTCGGCAGCAGTTGCTCGGGATCACCCTTCCACACCGGACGCGTGACGGAGATGCCGTCGACCGAGGTGCCTTCCGGACCGAACAACAACTGGTGCACCACCGGCCGATCGATCTGCGGGAGATCGTGGTCGTGGATCTGGTTCATCCGGCCGAAGTCCATCTTGAAGCGGCCGACCTTCCCTTCGAGCTGCCACGGAAGGTCGTGCAGGACGACGTAGGCCTCCTCGAACGCGGCATCGCCGTCGCCGACTCCGAGCACGCCGACCGCGTCGACGCCCGGGCTCACCGGCGCGCGCATCTCGACGTCGACCGATCGCAGCGCGAACGGATTCCGCTCCTGGAAGAGCTCGCCGAAGCGCTTCGCGGCCTTCGGATCGCCGGTCACGTGCTTCAGCGCGCCCGTGAAGTCGGGCACCACCGAGATGCGCGGGTTCAACGCGCTCTGCTGCGTGCTCGGCCGCTGCCCGGGCTGCGGACCGGTCGCCTCCGCTTCCTTCACGAGCTGGTCGAGCTCGTCCTCCGCCTGTTTCTGGTCGCGTGCCGTCTCGAGCGCCTTCAGACGCTCTTCGAGGTCGTGGATCCGTTCTTCGTATTTCTTCGAGGTCTCGTCCTGCGGGGTCTTGTCCTGCGCCTGTGCGAGCGCCGGCGTGCACGCGAGGAGCACGACGGTCGTGACGAACGACTGCATGGAATCTCTCCCGAACGTTCCGTGAGACGGAGCGGAGCGCCGGCCCGAACGTCGGGCCGTGTGCGCACTCGGAGCGGAATCCGGGACAAAACGGCCCCGGGTTCAGGAGATGTGCGGTGGGGAGGTCTTTGGCGCGATGCGCAGCGTCGCGATCGCGGGGATGATCGCGCGGGACGGCGCGCGCGGCGCGTCGACGCGCGGGAGCGGAGCGGAGGCGATCGCGATCGGCGGCGCCGTGTCGCGATCGACGGGCGCCACGAGCACGATCGAGCAGGTCGAGTGGTGCGAGTCGTGGCGCGGAACGGTGGGGGAACTCGGCGCGGACGGCGCGCCGTCGCTCTGCGCATCGTGCTCGAGCGCCTGGTGTTCCCCGCACCAGTGGTGCGCCTCGATCGCGAGGTGGAGCGGCGTCGCGAACGAGGCTAACGCCAACGCGACCACGGTGCAGACCGCGGCGACGCGGTGCGCGAGCGAGCGACGGACGCGAGCGAGAGCGTTCATCGGGGAGCGCGGATCATAAGCACGCGCCGGCAGGTGTCACACCGTGAAGGTCATGCCGTCGTCGAGGATGACGGTATGCGGCAGCCCGAGCGCGAGCAGCTCCGCGATCACCTCGTCGCGATAGAACGGCTTGATGTGCGTGATCAGCACGCGCGCCGACGGATGGAGCGGCCACGCGGCCTTCAGATCGGCCGGCACGAGATGTCCGGCGGTTCGCGCGAGGTCGCGCATCCGATCGGGCCAGCTCACCTCGATGATCAGGTCCTTCAGGAGCGGCATCCCCGCGACGGCGCGCTTCACGCCGTCCGCCGAGCCGGTGTCGCCTGCGAGGTAGAACGAGCTCGCGCCGGACTCGACGAGGTAGCCGAGGCACGGCACCGGGTGCTCCATCGCGTTCGGCGTCAGCGTGAGCCCGCCGACCGAGAACGGGCGGCCCGGCTCGACGACCTGCAGCGTCAGCGCGACCGACTTGCGGTTCTTCAACTGCGTGAAGTCCGGCCAGATGCGGTTGTTGAAGATCCCATCCTTCAGATCCTCGATGGTCTGCGCATGGCCGTAGAAATTGATCGGCCGCGTTTGACGCGCGAATCGGTTGTCGAGGAAGAACGGGAGCTCGGCGACGTGGTCGAGGTGGGCGTGCGAGAGGACGACGTGGTCGACATCCTCCTGCTCGTCCTCCGCGAGCGTGCTCGTCAGCGCGCCGCCGTCGAACGCGACCTTCCCATCGACGAGGAAGCAGGTCGGGTGGTGGTCGGGAGCCGACCCGCCGGAGCAACCGAGAACGCGGACACGCACGAAAGACCTCCGTTCGTCGATTCATCGTAGAGTCTTGCGGCGCGCGCTCCCGCCTCGATTGAATGGCGCGCGCTTCCGGCTCGGGCGGAGATTCGATGGAGATCGGCACCGCGGCGCTGCTCGCCTACCTCCTGCTGGTGGGCGTGAAGCTCGTGATCAAGAAGTCCGGCGACCTCCGTCAGGCGGGCGCGTGCCTCGCGTTCCTGCTGGTGCCGGCGCTCGCGATCGGCCGCTGGCGTCCGCAGTGGTTCGATTGGAAGTTCGGCGACCAGTCCGCGCCGTTCGACGAGTACGCGACGACCGTCACGCTTGCGACGCTCCTGGTCGCGGTCAACCTGATCGCCGCCGCCGTCGATCTCGTGCGCACGCGCTCCGGCCGCGAGGAGATGCTCGAGCTGCATCGAGCGATGCTGAAGATCGGCCTCCTCGTCCTGGTCGGGGCGATCGCCTTCAAGATCCTGAACCCGTCGTTCGAGTTCTCGAAGCTGCTCGCGTCCGCCGCAGTCGGCTCGCTCGTGCTCGGCTTCGCGCTGCAGGAGACGCTCGGCAACCTGTTCGCCGGCCTCTCGATGGAGACGGAGAACCTGTTCCGTCGCGGCGAGATGATCCAGGTCGGCGAGGGCGGCATTCGCGGGACGGTGGTGGAGAAGACCTGGCGCGGCACGATCCTGCGCACGAACGACGGCGTGCAGGTGTACCTGCCGAACAACGAGATCGGGAAGCAGACGGTCATCAACTACGACCGGCCGACGCGCGTCCTCGCGGTGCGCGTGAAGTTCTCCGCGACCTACGACGCGCCGCCGATGTTCGTGAAGGAGACGCTCGCGACCGTCCTCGCGGCCGAGCCGGAGATCCTCCCGCAACCGAAGTTCGACGTGTGGACCGACGGCTACGGCGATTCGGCGATCAACTACGAGGTGCGGTTTTGGGTGCGCGACTGGCCGACGTCGATCGAGACGCGCGACCGCGTGAACACCGCGATCTGGTACGCGTTCCGCGAGCGCGGCATCGAGATCCCGTTCCCGATCCGCACGGTGCACGCCGTCGACCCGATCGAGAAGAAGAAGCTCGAGGCCGAACGCGTCGATCAAGTGCGCATGATCGCGAAGGGTCTCGCGGACATCGAGCCGTTCCGCTCGCAGGCGACCGACGACGACTGCGCGTTCCTCGCGGAGAACGCGCGCGTCGAGCAGCACGCCGCGGGGCGACCGGTGGTGCGCAAGGGCGACCACAGCGACGCGATGTACGTGATCCGCGACGGCTCGTGCATCGTGCAGCTCCCGAACGGCGAGTCGCGCGAGCTTCGCGCCGGCGCGCACTTCGGCGAGATCGGGCTCTTGCACGGCGCGAAGCGCACGACCGACGTGCTCGCCGGCGCCGACGGCGCGACCGTCGTGCGGCTCGGCAAGCTGGCGGTGCTGAAAGTCCTGTCGCGGCGGACGACCCTGAAGAACGCGCTCGATCAGACGAGCACGGCCCGCCTCGACGAGCTGAAGTCGATCGGCGCCATCGAGGAGCGCCCGAAGCCGACGCCGATCGGCCCGGCCGAGCTGGTGCTGCGCCTGGTCCGGTTGCTCCTGCCGTGGTGATCCCCGCCGCTTCCGGAACCGCGTCGGCGTCGCGGTCGGCCGCGCCGCTCGTGTCGATCCTCCTGCTGCTCGGCGCGCTCGTGCTGACTGCGATCGAAACGCGCCCCGCGCTGTCCGCGCCGTTCCGGTTCGACTTCCTCGGCCACAACGCCGCGCGCTACGCGCAGTGCGGGCGCAACTTCGCCCGCAACGGATTCGTCGCGACCGGCTTCGCGCCCGATCTCACCCCGGGCGACCCCGGCGACCGCCCGCGCATGCTCTACCTGCACCACCCGCCGCTCGCGCCGTGGATCGTCGGCGTTTCGTTCGTGCTGTTCGGCGAGTCGGAGCAGAACGCGACGCTGCCGTTCTTCGTGCTCGGCTTGCTCGTCCCGCTGCTCGTGTTCGTGATCGGACGGCGCACGCTGACGGGCATTGGTCCCGGCGTCGCGGCGATGCTCGCGGCGGCGGCGCCGATGACCGGCTTCTACGGAGCGCACGTCGACCCGCAGGGGCCGGTGCTGCTGGTGCCGATGCTGTGGATGACGATCTCGGCGCTCGCCCTGCGCGACGGCAAGCGCGGCGCGTTCCCGTCGCTTGTCGCCGCGACGATCGTCGCGCTGCTCGCCGATTGGCCGGCGGTCTACTTCGCGATCCTGCTCCCGCTCGCGGACCGCTTCCGCGGTGGCCGCGCGCTCGGACGGCGGGCGTGGATCCCGGCGATCCTCGCCGTCTCGTTCGTCGGCGCGTTCTGGGTGTGGATCGTCGCGCTGGGACGCTCGCCGATGGACGAGTGGATCAGCTCCGCGGCGGTTCGACTCGCGAGCGGCATCGACACCAGCGGCGCGCGGGAGATCGGCGCCGCCATCGGCGCAGCGCTCGCACGCTTCGAGACGTTGTTCTCGTGGCCGTTGCTCGTCGTCGCCGCGCTCGCGTTCGTGCCGCGCGTCGCGACCAGCGTGCTCGGCGCCGAACGGCGCGAGCGACTCGACGTCGTGCTGTGGGCATGGTTCGGCGTCGGGCTCAGCCACACCGTCCTGTTCCCGCAGGGCGCGTTGATCCACGACTACTGGACATTCCTGCTCCTGCCGCCGATCGCGATCGCCGCCGCCGCCGCGACGGAAGGGCTGCGCGCGCGGATCGAATCGCGCTCCGGCGAAGGCTTCTCGTTCCTGATGTCGTGCGGCGTCGTGATCGTCATCGCGTGGCTCGGCTGGAACACGACGCAGCGCCTCTACCGCGAGCGCGCCGACGAGTGGCCGTCGCGCCTCGGGCGCGCGCTGCGCGAGCAGACGCGACCGAGCCAGGCGGTGCTGACCAACGGGCCGTACAACCCGGTCTCGTCGCTCTACCTCGCGCAGCCGGAGTTCGCGTGGGCGTCCGATCGCCGCGTGCGCGGCGGAATCCAGACCGCGGAGCAGCTCGCCGCGGCGCAGTCGGACGAAGGTCCGTTCGACGCGTTCTTCTACCTCACGACGACGCCGTCGCCGCCGGTCGTGAAGGACGCGCTCATGAACAAGCCGTCGCGCACGATCAGCATCGACGGCTTCAAAGCGGTGCTGTTCGATCTGAAGCCATGAGCGGACACGCGACGACGAACGCTGGGCGCATTCCCGTCGCGGTGCTCGGCGCGACCGGCGTCGTGGGGCAGCGGCTCGTGCGGAGGCTCGCGGCGCATCCGAGCTTTCGCGTCGCTTCCGTGTTCGCGCGCGAGAGCGCCGTCGGCCGGCGGTTCGCCGACGCATGCGCGTGGCGGCACGAATCGGTCGACGGCGCGACGCACGGCGGCGCGGGCGGTCTCGTGGTGCGCGATTGCCGCAGGGATCCGCCCGCGGAGCGCGTGGTGTTTTCGGCGCTCGACTCCGCGACCGCGCGCGACGTCGAGCCCGCGCTCGCGCGCGCCGGCGCGCTCGTGTTCAGCAACGCGGCGACGTTCCGGATGGAGCCGGACGTCCCGCTGCTCGTGCCGGAGGTGAACGCGGACGCGATCGACGCGATCGCGGCGCGACGCGCGGCGTCGGGCGGTCGCGGCGCGATCGTGTGCAACCCGAACTGCACGGCGACGATCCTCGCGCTCGCGCTCGCGCCGCTCGACCGCGCGTTCGGCGTGGAGGCCGTGTCGGTGACGACGCTGCAGGCGTTGAGCGGCGCCGGCTGGCCCGGCGTCCCCGCGGTCGATGCTCTCGGCAACGTGATCCCGTTCATCGCGGAGGAAGAGGCGAAGGTCGAGGAGGAGCTGGCGAAGATCCTCGGCCGCGGCGCCGACCTGCGCACCAGCGCGACCTGCACGCGCGTGCCGGTGATCGACGGACACACCGAGTCGGTGAGCGTGAAGCTGCGCGGCGCGCCGACGCTCGCCGACGTGCGCCGCGCGCTTGCGGAATGGCGGCCGGCGCTCGGCCTGCCGTCGGCCCCGGCCACGCCGATCGTGCTGCATGAAGAGGAGGACCGCCCGCAGCCGCGGCTCGACGTCGAGGCGGGCGGCGGGATGCCGATCCACGTCGGTCGGATCCGCGCGTGTCCGGTGCTCGGCGTCAAGTTCGTCGTGCTCGGGCACAACGCGGAGCGCGGGGCGGCCGGCGGAGCGGTCCTGAACGCCGAGCTCGCGCTCGCCCGCGGCCTCTCGTCGTGAACCCGGTCGTGATGAAGTTCGGCGGCTCGTCGCTCGCCGACGCGGACGGAATCCGCCGCGCCGCCGCGCTGGTGCACGCGGCGATCGACCGCGCGCCGCTCGTCGTCGTGTCGGCGATCGGTTCGACGACCGACGAGCTGTTCGCGGCCGTGAACGATCGGTCAAAGCAGGTCGCGATCGCGGCGCGCCATCGCGACATCGTGCGGCGGTTGTTCGAGAGCCGCGACCGCGGAGACGTCGAACGCGAGATCGACCTGCGGCTCGCGTCGCTCGACCGCGCGCTCGAAGCGGCGCGTCGTGCGAGCGGGGCGGCGCGCGAGCTGGACGCGGTGGTGGCTCACGGCGAGCTGCTCTCGTCGGCGATCTTCGCCGCGTTCTCGCACGCGATGCCGTTCGACGCGCGCGACGTGCTCGCGACCGACGGAACGCACGGCGCCGCGCGTCCGGATGCAGCCGCGATCGCGCGCGCGGCGCAGGCGCGGCTTGCGCCGCACGTTCGCGCCGGCCGCGCGGTCGGCACGCGGGGCTACATCCGCCGCGCGCCCGCCGG